>NZ_JBJZOJ010000006.1:0-151915 GCF_047200655.1 Streptomyces sp. MS06 | reverse complement strand
CCCCCCCTCCCCCCCCCCCCCTCCCCCCCCCCCCCCCCCCCCCCCCCCCCCCCCCCCCCCCGGACGACACCGGCGGGGTCCGGGTAGCGGCAGGTCGGGGCCCGGGCGGCGGCGGGCGGAGGTCAGTTGTTGCCGGAGGCGAGGGCTCGGCTGCGGTCGCGGGCCGCCTCCAGCGCGGCGATGAGGGCGGCGCGCACGCCGTGACTCTCCAGTTCGCGGATGGCGTTGATGGTCGTACCGGCCGGGGAGGTGACGTTCTCGCGGAGCCGGACGGGGTGCTCGCCGCTGTCCCGGAGCATCGTCGCGGCGCCGATGGCGGACTGGACGATCAGGTCGTGCGCCTTGTCCCGCGGCAGCCCCAGGAGGATGCCGGCGTCGGTCATGGCTTCGACCAGGTAGAAGAAGTAGGCCGGGCCGGAGCCGGAGAGGGCGGTGCAGGCGTCCTGCTGCGACTCGGGGACGCGGAGGGTCTTGCCGACGGCTCCGAAGATCTCCTCGGCGTGGGCGAGGTGGTCGGCGGTGGCGTGGCTGCCGGCCGAGATGACGGA
The DNA here is from genome assembly GCF_047200655.1 of Streptomyces sp. MS06. NCBI lineage: Bacteria > Bacillati > Actinomycetota > Actinomycetes > Kitasatosporales > Streptomycetaceae > Streptomyces > Streptomyces sp. MS06. Next base: position 151,367 of record NZ_JBJZOJ010000006.1, on the reverse strand, counting down.
CATGGCCTCGTCGACGAGGGCGGGGGTGTTCGTCATGACGCGGACCACCGGGGTGCCGTCGGCCAGGCGGTTCTCCAGGAAGGCGGTGGTGATGCCGGCGGCTCCGCTGATGACCAGGCGGTCGGCGGGGACGTGGGGGGCCAGTTCGTCGAGGAGGGTGCCCATGTCCTGCGGCTTGACCGTGAGGATCAGGGTGTCGGCGGAGCCGGCGGCCTCGGCGTTGGTGACCGGGGTGACGCCGTAGCGGGTGCGGAGCTCGTCGGCCCGCTCCCGGCGCCGGGCGGTGACCAGGAGGTCGGCGGGGGCCCAGCCGGCGCGGATCATTCCGCTGAGCAGGGCTTCGCCGATCTTGCCGGTGCCGAGGACTGCGACTTTCTGGGTCATGGCGGGGGCTGCCTCCGTGGGTACGACGTCCTGGGGGCATCCTCGCATCGGGGGCGGCGTGGCGGCTCGGCGGTCCGGAGAGCGGGACGGGGGCGCGCACGGCCCGGGGCATCGCCCTGACGGCATCGTCCCCGACGGCGGAGGCCCTGACGGCATCCGCCCTGTCGGCCGTGTCCGGCCGGGCGGGTCGGACCGGCCGGGCGGGTCAGACCGTGCGTCGCCGCAGGGTCGCGGCGCCGAGGCCGAGGACCAGGAGTGCGCAACCGGCGACGATCAGCACGTCGCGGACGAAGGTGGCGGTCATGTCGGTGTGCCTGAGGACCTCGTTCATGCCGTCGACCGCGTAGGACATGGGGAGCACGTCGGAGACGGCCTCCAGGGCGGGGTGCATGTTCTGGCGTGGCGTGAACAGTCCGCAGAGGAGGAGTTGGGGGAAGATCACCGCGGGCATGAACTGGACGGCCTGGAACTCCGAGGCGGCGAAGGCCGAGACGAAGAGGCCGAGGGCGGTGCCGAGGAGGGCGTCGAGCAGGGCGACCAGGAGCAGCAGCCAGGGGGATCCGATGACGTCCAGGCCCAGCCCCCACAGCGCCAGCCCGGTCGCCAGCGCGGACTGGATGACGGCGATGGTGCCGAACGCGAGGGCGTAGCCGGCGATCAGATCGCCCTTGCCGAGGGGCATGGCGAGGAGCCGTTCCAGGGTGCCCGAGGTCCGCTCGCGCAGCGTGGCGATCGAGGTGACCAGGAACATCGTGATGAGCGGGAAGATGCCGAGGAGCGAGGCACCGATGTTGTCGAAGGTGCGCGGGCTGCCGTCGAAGACGTAGCGGAGCAGGAACAGCATCACGCAGGGAACCAGCAGCATCAGTGCGATGGTCCGCGGGTCGTGGCGGAGCTGGCGCAGGACGCGGGACGCGGTGGCGGTGGTGCGGGAGAGGTTGAGGGCCCCCGCGGGTGCGGGGTGCGTGGTCGCCGCGCTGGTGCTCATCGGGTCGTCTCCTCGGTGCGGTCGGCGGCGGTCTTGCGGTCGGCGGCGGTCTTGCGGTCGGCGGCTGCCGCCTGGTCGACCAGGTGCAGGAAGGCCGCCTCGACGGTGTCCGCGCGGGTGCGGGCGCGCAGGGCTTCGGGGGTGTCGTCGGCGAGGATCCGGCCCTCGCGCATGAGGAGCAGGCGGTGGCAGCGCTCGGCCTCGTCCATGACGTGGGAGGAGACGAGCAGGGTGGCGCCGCGCTCGGCCGCGATGCCGTGGAAGAGGTGCCACAGGTCTCGGCGGAGTACGGGGTCGAGGCCGACGGTGGGTTCGTCGAGCACGAGCAGTTCGGGGCTGCCGAGCAGCGCCACGGCGAGGGAGACGCGGTTGCGCTGGCCTCCGGAGAGGGCGCCGGCGAGCGCGTCGGCGTGGTCGGTGAGGTCGACGTCGGCGATGACGCGGGTGACGTCCGCGTGCCGGCGGTCGGCGGCCGCCCGGCCGGGGTCCAGGATCGCGGCGAAGTAGTCGAGGTTCTGGCGGACGGTGAGGTCGTCGTAGACGGAGGGCGCCTGGGTGACGTAGCCGATGCGGGTGCGCAGGGCGGGGTGGCCGGCGGGCCGGCCGAGGACGTCGAGCGTCCCGGTGACCTTCGCCTGGGTGCCCACGATCGCGCGCATCAGGGTGGATTTCCCGCAGCCCGAGGGGCCGAGCAGTCCGGTGATCCGGCCGCGGGGGACGGTGAAGTCGAGCCCCCGCAGGACCGTGCGGGGGCCGCGGACGACGGTGAGGCCGGCGGCGCGCACGGCGGGGGTGTCCGGGGCGCGGCGGGACGCGTCGCCGTGGTCCGGCTCGGTGTCCGCCGGGTGGTGGGGCTGCTGTTCGGGTGACCCGGACGAGTAATTCACCATGCGCTGAATAGTCCTCTCGGGTGGGCCTCCGGTCAAGGGCCGAAGGTCACCCGGTGGTGGCGGAGCCGTCGGCGGTGGTGGCGACGAGCAGGCTCACCTCGTAGACCTCCTCCACCTCCCCGTCCGGGAAGAGGGCGAGGAGGTGGGCGCGCTCCTCGGTGAGGAAGGCGCGGCTGTGCTCCTCGCCCTGGACCAGGAAGACCGAGTGGCTGCCGATGTTCGCCAGGTGGGTGTCGAGGGGGACGCGGCGGCTCCAGCGCACCCGGCGTTGCGCGAAGTCCAGGCTGCCGCTCGGGTCGGCCGTGTCCGGGCGGCCGCCCGCCCTCGCCTCGGCCGCGGTGTCGAGCCGGAAGTGCCGCTCGATGCGCAGTTGCTGCTCTCGGATCCACGGCACGTCGAGAGGGCTGGTGTTCCACCACAGCGCGAGCGCCCCGCCGGGACGCAGGACGCGCCGCGCCTGCGGGATCGCGCGGGCCGGGTCGGTCCAGTGCCAGGACTGCGCGTAGGTGAGGAAGTCGGCGGTGCCGGAGGCGAGCGGCAGGGCGTTGCCGTCCCCGCGGACGAGCGGGACTCCGGGCAGGGCTCGCCGGAGCTGCTCGGCCATGCCTCCGCCGGGCTCGACGGCGAGGACCCGGGCACCGCGGGCCGCGAGCAGGGCGGTGGCTATCCCGGTTCCGGCGCCGACGTCCACGACCCGGGCGCCGGCGAGAGGCCGCCCGGCCAGGTCCTCGACCGCGTCGAGGAGGGCCGGCGGGTAGGAGGGGCGGTTGGCGGCGTACTGGGCCGCGGCGGCGTCGAAGGAGCGGGCGCGGGCAGCGTGCGCGGGAGCAGCGGTCATACGGCCATGATCGCCCGAGGTGAGGGCGAGGGCAGCCCTCTTTTCGAGCCGGTGGCCGCGGCTGGCACGGGGGCGGTCCGCCCGGCCGGCGTCCGGTTCCCGTGCCGACGGGACCGTTCCGCTGGCCGACCGCCGCCTCCCGGGCCGACCGCCGCTACCCGAGCGGTCGACCGCCTCACCGTCACCGGCCCCTCCGTCGCCGCCGCCGGGCGCCACCTCACCGCCGCCGGCCGCTCACTCGTCGCCGGTCGCGTCGGACCGGAGCCGGTCGCGGTGCTACGGGCGGCGGCGCTTGCGGGACGGGTTGCCGGTACGGCGGGCGGAGCGCTTGCGGTGCCGGGCGAGAGCCTCCTCGTACTCCCGGCGGTGCAGTCCCTCGCCCGGCGCCTCGGTCAGGGAGCGGAAGAAGTAGGCGAGCAGTGAGCCGACGAAGCCGACGGCCAGCAGTCCGCGCAGATCGGCCCGGTGGCCGGGGTCGGGGCGGCGGCCGAAGCCGTCCCAGGTGTGGCGGAAGGCGAGCGCGCTGCAGACCGCGAACACGACGACCACCAGGACGGTCACGAAGCTCCCCGGCTCCGCGATGCGCAGGCCCTGGTAGGCGAACCGCAGCACCAGGCAGGAGGCGACGGCGGCGGCGAGGGCGCCGGCGGCCGCGCCGACGCGGCGGGCCCGGTACCCGTCGTCGCGGTCGACCCAGGTGGTGCCGAAGAAGCGCAGGGGCTCCGGGAGGGGCCCGCCCGATTCGGCGGTCCCCGCACGGTCCGCGCCGGGTGGGGAGCCCGCGCCGGCGTCTTGGGGGGCGTTGTCGTCCTCACTGCTCACAGGACGATTATGGCTCCCCGTGCGGCGCGGGCTCCCGGCGGCTCAGAGGCAGCGCGGCGCGATGTAGCCGTCGCTGCCGGTGTACACGTAGGCGTCCGAGACGAACTCGCCGTTGCTGATGTTGTCCCAGATGTTCGACGTGCCGTAGTAGCCCGAGACCCAGGTCCCCGGCGTCTGGCAGTAGACGAGCACGCGGCTGCCCTCCGGCAGGACGCGGACGATGCCGTACTGGGTGCCGGGGCCGCTGCGCACGTTGAGCCGGACGCCGGGCGCTATCGGGTAGGTGCGCAGGGCGGACGTGGCGGCGGGCGCCTCGGCGGGCGTCTCGGCGGCCGCCAGGGTCACCGCACCCTCTGCCGTCCCGCCGGAGCCGTCCTCACCCGGGCCGGAGCGGTCCTCCCCCCGGCCGGGGCCGGCCTCCGTCCGAGCATCCGGGTCCCCGGGCCGTGGCCGGTCGGCGCCGGACTCGTGCACGTGATCGACGGACATCTGATCCTCCCCCGTACGGTGCGGGCGGATCCGTACTGGACGGACCCGGTCCCGCCGGAACCCCATGGCGGTCATGGGGCCCCGTTGATACCCCTGGAACACGCCATAAAACACCAGTGCGTTCCTCGCACTCGCGCACCGCACGCCTCCTCGGTCCCGCACGCCCCATCGATTAGGCTCCGTCCGTCGCGCGCGCGGACGAACAGCACGGGGGTGGTCCCATGACGCCACAGCGAGACGGCGGAGCGGACACGGAAGCGGAACGTCCTGAGTACGCGGGGCACTACCGTCTCGAGTCCTGCCTCGGCTCGGGCGGCATGGGCGTGGTGCACCTCGCCGCCAGCACCTCCGGCAGACGGCTGGCGGTGAAGGTCGTGCACGCCGAGTTCGCCAGGGATCCCGAGTTCAGAGGTCGGTTCCGGCAGGAGGTGGCGGCCGCGCGCCGGGTCAGCGGTGCCTTCACCGCGTCCGTCGTGGACGCCGATCCGGAGGCCGACCGGCCGTGGATGGCCACCCTGTTCATCCCCGGACCGACTCTCGCCGAAGCGGTGAAGCGGAACGGCCCGATGGCGCCCGCGCAGGTGCGGCGGCTGATGGCCGGGCTCGCCGAGGCGCTGCGCGACATCCACCGGGTGGGAGTGGTGCACCGGGACCTCAAACCGAGCAACGTGCTGCTCGGCGAGGACGGTCCGAAGGTCATCGACTTCGGCATTTCCCGGCCAACGGACAGCGAGCTGCGCACCGAGACCGGAAAGCTGATCGGCACGCCTCCGTTCATGGCGCCGGAGCAGTTCCGGCGGCCCCGCGAGGTGGGCCCGGCGGCGGACGTCTTCGCGCTCGGGTCCGTGATCGTGCACGCGGCGACGGGGCGCGGGCCGTTCGACTCCGACAGCCCCTATCTGGTCGCCTACCAGGTCGTGCACGACGAGCCGGATCTGACCGGGGTACCGGGGAACCTGGCGCCGCTGGTTGTGCGCTGCCTCGCCAAGGAGCCCGAGGACCGGCCCACGCCGGACGAGCTGATGCGGGAACTGCGGTCGCTGGCCGCCTCCTACGACACGCAGGCCTTCGTCCCCTCGCAGCGCAGCGGCGACCGCCCCGACTCCGGCACCGGCAACGCCCCCGGGACCGGCAGCGTGTCCGGCACCGGCAACACCCCCGGGACCGGCAGCGCCTCCGGGACCGGCGCCGGGACCGCTTCCGGTGGGCGCGCGCCCGGACGGTGGGGCGGGCAGCGCGCAGCCCGCGGGAAGCGGCTGCCGCGGCTGCCGGTGCGGACGTCGCGTGCCCGGCCGGTGCTGGTGGCCGCCGTCGCGCTGGCGGTGGTGGCGGGCACGGCGTTCGCGTCGGTGCGGCTGCTCGGTGCGGGATCCGGCACCGAGCGGCCGGAGAGTACCCGGCAGGGGACGTCGGCGCGGTTCGGCGGATGGCAGACCGGGCCGGGGTCCGGCGGCAACAGTGCGCCCCGGTGCTCCTACGGCGCCGGACGGCTGCTGTGCGCCCGCTCCGGGCAGGTGTTCGCGCTGGACCCGTCGGACGGCTCGACGCTGTGGCGGCATCCGGTTCCGGCCGCCTACGGGAGCCGGCCTCCGGCACTGGCGGGCGGTCTGGTCCAGCCGCCCGCGGACCCCGGCGGGCGGCTTGAGGCCCTCGACCCGCGCACCGGCGAGCCCCGCTGGCAGCGGGCCCGGCCCGCGTCCGCCGGCACGGTGCAGCCGGCCGGCGGCATGCTGCTGCTCACCGGCGCCGACGGGACCGTGACGGGCGTGGACGGCGCCACCGGGGACACGGCGTGGCACCGGCGGATACCCGGTCAGGCCAGGCCGCGCTTCACCGCCTTCCCCGGGGACCCGCTGGCGTACGCGGCCACCGCCTCCGCCGACGGTTCGAGCACCCGGGTCACGGCCGTCGACCCGGCCACCGGCGAGGTGCGCCGGGACGGACGGCTCCGGGGCGACCTCACTCCGGTCGGCGTCTCGGGCGGCGCGCTCCTCCTGCTGGCCACCGACGTGACCACGCCGGACGTCCGGGCGGTCGTCCGCTACGACCCGCGGACCGGGGCGACACGCCGGGTGGACCTGCCGTTCCCCCTGGCGGACGCCCGGGCCGCCGTACGCGGGGACGAGGTCTGGCTGCTCGGCGCAAACGGCTCCCTGCAGGCCGTCGACACGGGCGGCCGCGGTCTGCTGTGGCGTCTGGAGACGTCCGTCCTGCGGGGCTCGGCTCCCGTCGTGGACGGCGGGCACGTGTACTTCACCGGGGCGGACGGGCGGCTGCTCGCGGTCGACGCCGGCACCGGGCGCCTCCTCGGGCAGACCCGCCCGCGCATGAGCTCGTCACCGGACCGGGTGTCGGCGGGGCTGCCCGCTCCGGTGGTCGCCGGCGGGCGGGTCTACGCCGCCGCACCCGACGGCACCGTCTTCGCCGTCGACGGGCGGGACCCGGCCCGCTGGTGACGCCGACCGCCGCGCACACCGTGACGCACACCCTGGCGAACACCGCGGCGCACCCGGGTGGAGACCCCGGACGGGCTGCTGGAACGGCCGCCTGCTCGCGGGGGCATCCTGCCCGCGGGATCGTCCTGCCCGCGGGATCGTCCTGCCCGCGGGGCCCGCGAAGGGGCCCCGCGGGGCGGGGGCCGGGGGGCAGGGCCCCCGGGGCGGGGGCCGGGGGTCAGCCCAGCTTGGAGACGTCCCGGACGGCGCCCCGGTCCGCGCTGGTGGCCATCGCCGCGTAGGCGCGCAGCGCCGCGGAGACCTTGCGGTCGCGGTTCCTCGGGACGTACGCACCGCCGAGAGCCTGTTCGCGGCGGGCCAGTTCGGCGTCGTCGACGAGCAGTTCCAGGGAGCGGTTCGGGATGTCGATGCGGATGCGGTCCCCGTCCTCGACGAGCGCGATGCTGCCCCCGGAGGCGGCCTCCGGGGAGGCGTGGCCGAGGGAGAGACCGGAGGTGCCGCCGGAGAACCGGCCGTCGGTGATCAGGGCGCAGGCCTTGCCGAGGCCGCGGCCCTTGAGGTACGAGGTCGGGTAGAGCATCTCCTGCATGCCGGGGCCGCCCTTGGGGCCCTCGTAGCGGATGACGACGACGTCGCCCTCCTTCACCTGCTGGGTGAGGATCTTCTCGACGGCCTCCTCCTGCGACTCGCAGACCACCGCCGGGCCCTCGAAGGTCCAGATGGACGCGTCGACGCCGGCCGTCTTCACCACGCAGCCGTCGACCGCCAGGTTGCCCTTGAGGACGGCCAGGCCGCCGTCCTCGCTGTAGGCGTGCTCGACACCGCGGATGCAGCCGCCCTCGGCGTCGGTGTCGAGGGCCTCCCACCGCTCCGACTGGGAGAAGGCCTCGGCCGAGCGGACGCAGCCGGGGGCGGCGTGCCACAGTTCGACGGCCTCGGGGGACGGGGAGCCGCCGCGCACGTCCCAGGTCTTCAGCCAGTCCGCGAGGGAGGGGCTGTGCACGGAGTGCACGCCCTCGTTGAGCAGGCCCGCGCGGTGCAGTTCGCCGAGCAGGGCGGGGATGCCGCCGGCGCGGTGCACGTCCTCCATGTAGTACGTGCGGTCCTTGGCGACGTTGGGCGCCACCTTGGCCAGGCAGGGCACCCGGCGGGAGACCGCGTCGATCTCCGCCAGGCCGAACGGGACGCCCGCCTCCTGGGCGGCCGCCAGCAGGTGCAGGATCGTGTTGGTCGAGCCGCCCATCGCGATGTCCAGCGCCATGGCGTTCTCGAACGCGTCGAACGTGGCGACGGAGCGGGGCAGCACCGAGTCGTCGTCCTGCTCGTAGTGGCGGCGGGTGATGTCCATGACCGTGCGGGCGGCGTCGACGTAGAGCTGCCGGCGGGCGGTGTGGGTGGCCAGCACGGACCCGTTGCCGGGCAGGGAGAGGCCGATCGCCTCGGTGAGGCAGTTCATCGAGTTGGCGGTGAACATGCCGGAGCAGGAGCCGCAGGTCGGGCAGGCGTTCTCCTCGATGCGGAGGATGTCCTCGTCGGAGACCCCGTCGTTGGCGGCCTCGGAGATCGCGTCGATCAGGTCCAGGGTGCGCACCGTGCCGTCGACGAGGGTCGCGCGGCCGGCCTCCATCGGGCCGCCGGAGACGAAGACGGTCGGGATGTTCAGCCGCAGGGCCGCGTTCAGCATGCCCGGGGTGATCTTGTCGCAGTTGGAGATGCAGACCAGCGCGTCGGCGCAGTGCGCCTCGACCATGTACTCCACGCTGTCCGCGATCAGGTCGCGGGAGGGCAGGCTGTAGAGCATGCCGCCGTGGCCCATCGCGATGCCGTCGTCGACGGCGATCGTGTTGAACTCCCGGGGGATGCCGCCGGCCTCGGCGATCGCCTCGCTGACGATCCGGCCCACCGGCTGCAGGTGGGTGTGGCCGGGCACGAACTCGGTGAAGGAGTTCGCGACGGCGACGATCGGCTTCCGGCCGATGTCCGCACCGGGTACACCGGAGGCGCGCATCAGGGCGCGGGCGCCCGCCATGTTGCGGCCGTGGGTGACTGTGCGGGACCTCAGCTCGGGCATCGTCGCTCGCTCCTTCAGACCTTCGGGGGACTGCGATCAGGGAAATTCCGACTGCCACCGAGCGTACGCCGGTCATCCAGGGTTCGGGACGAGGTGTCCGGATCGCGGGATCCCCGTCTTGTCGGGCACCGCCTCCGGGGCGCGCCTCGGTCCCCCCGTCAGAACCGCTCGGAACCGCTTTGGAGCGCGCCTCAGTCCCCCGTCAGATGCGTCTGCACCACCGGCGCCAGCCGGGCGATGACCTGCTCCACGTCCGCCGACGCCAGCGGCTCCACCTGGATCACGTACCGCAGCATCGCGCAGCCGACCAGCTGCGCCGCCGCCAGCTCGGCGCGCAGCGCCGCGTCGGGGGCGTCCAGCCCGCCCGCGATGCGGCGCAGGAGCTGCGTGGAGATCAGGCGGCGCAGCGCGGCGGCCGCGATGTCGTTGGTGACGGCCGAGCGGACGATGGCCAGCACCGGGGCCCGGGTCACCGGGTTCTCCCAGACGCCGAAGATCGCGCGGGTCATCCGCTCGCCGGCGTCGTCGATCCGCCCGTCGGCCACGATGTCGCGCACCTTCAGGGCGGGCGCGAAGGCGACCTCCACGGACGCCTCGAAGACCTGTTCCTTGGTGCCGAAGTAGTGGTGGACCAGCGCGGGGTCGACCCCGGCGGCCTTGGCGATGCCCCGCACGGACGTCTTCTCGTACCCGCGTGCGGAGAACTCCTCGCGGGCCGCGGTCAGGATGCGGTCGCGGGTGTCTGCGGACTCGGCCCGCGGGGGCCGCCCGCGGCGGCGCGCGGTCGCCGGGCTGCGGCCGGAGGGCGCCCCGGTCATCGCCGCGGCACCTTCACCGCGGACGCCAGGTGCAGCCGGGTGAACGCCAGCGCCTCGGCGAGGTCGGCCTCCCGCTCCGCGCTCGACATGGCCCGGCGGGTGTTCACCTCGATGACGACATGGCCGTCGAAGCCGTTGGCCGCGAGGCGTTCGAGCACCTCGGCACAGGGCTGCGTACCGCGTCCGGGGACCAGGTGCTCGTCCTTCGCGGAGCCGCGCCCGTCGGCGAGGTGGAGGTGGCCGAGCCGGTCGCCCATGCGGTCGACCATCTCGAGGGCGTCGGTGCGGGCCGTCGCCGTGTGGCTGAGGTCGATCGTGAAGTGGCGGTAGTCGTCCTGGGTGACGTCCCAGCCGGGGGCGTAGGCGAGCATCTCGCGGTCGCGGTAGCGCCAGGGGTACATGTTCTCCACTGCGAAGCGCACATCGGTCTCGTCCGCCATCCGCCAGATACCGGCGACGAAGTCGCGGGCGTACTGGCGCTGCCAGCGGAACGGGGGGTGGACGACGACGGTGCCGGCGCCCAGTTTCTCGGCGGCCGCGCGGGCCCGCTGCAGCTTGGTCCAGGGGTCGGTGGACCACACCCGCTGCGTGATCAGCAGGCAGGGGGCGTGCACGGCGAGGACCGGGATGCGGTGGTAGTCGCTGAGCCTGCGCAGCGCCTCCGTGTCCTGGCTGACCGGGTCGGTCCAGACCATGACCTCCACCCCGTCGTATCCGAGGCGCGCGGCCGTCTCGAAGGCCGCCGCCGTCGACTCCGGGTACACGGAGGCCGTCGACAGGGCGACCTTCGCATCCGGGATCCGCACGACCGGCTCTGCCATGAGGGACAGGTTACGGGGTGCGATGCGGGAGCAGCCGAGTACGTACTGGCCGTTGTGGTGAGCGCCATACGCCGGACCCGGCCGGACCCCGTACGCCCGACCCGGTCGGAACCGGGTGGCGATCGGGCGGGGGCCGCCTCCCACCGGGGCGGCGGCCGGGAGGCCGGACCGGGGCCGGGAGGCCGGCAGGAGCCCCTTGCGCCAGGCGGGGGCCGGACGGTCGGGCAGTCGCGAGTGAGGCAGTCCGGCAGTCCGGCAGTCCGGCAATCGGGCAGCCGGGCAGCCGGGCAGCCGGGACTAGCTAGCTAGAGCTTGTCCGGGCGATTCCGCAGTACGGAGGCGATCAGGTCGTGGACCAGGAACTCGCCGGGGGCCCGGTTCTCCTCGAGGCGAGGCAGGTCGTCGGGCCCGAACCAGTGGCAGGCGGTGTGCTCGGACCGTTCCAGGACGGGACGGGCCAGGTCGCCTTCGACCTCGACGCGTTCCTCGGCGCCGTCACCGCCCCGGCCCCGGCCGTCCGGCCCCGCTCCCCGCCGCCCGGACGGGCCCTAGGCGGAGCCCATGTGGTCGAGGCGGCGCAGGATGACGCCCTCCCGCAGCGCCCAGGGGCAGACCTCCAGGTTCTCCACCCCGAACAGGTCCATCGCCCCTTCCGCGACCAGCGCACCCGCGAGGAGCTGCCCGGCGCGCCCCTCGGAGACGCCCGGGAGTTCCGCGCGCTGCTGGGCGGTCATGCCGGCCAGCCTCGGCACCCATGACTCCAGGGACGCGCGCTTCAGCTCGCGCTGCACGTAGAGGCCGTCGGCCGAGCGGGCGGCACCGGCGATGCGGGCGAGCTGGCGGAAGGTCTTCGAGGTCGCGACGACGTGGTCGGGGGCGCCGAACCGGGCGAACTCCCCGACGGTCCGGGCGATCTGGGCGCGTACATGGCGCCGCAGCGCCCGCACGTCCTCGGCCGCGGGCGGGTCGCCGGGCAGCCAGGCCGCGGTGAGCCGGCCGGCGCCGAGCGGCAGGGAGACCGCGGCGTCGGGCTCCTCGTCGATGCCGTAGGCGATCTCCAGGGAGCCCCCTCCGATGTCGAGGACCAGCAGCTTCCCGGCCGACCAGCCGAACCAGCGGCGGGCGGCGAGGAAGGTGAGCCGGGCTTCCTCCGCGCCGCTGAGCACCTGCAGCTCGACACCGGTCTCGGCGTGCACGCGGGCCAGGACGTCGTCGGCGTTGCCGGCCTCCCGGACCGCGGAGGTCGCGAACGGCAGCAGGTCCTCGACGCCCTTGTCCTCGGCGGCCTGCAGGGCGTCGCGGACGACGGACACCAGCCGGTCGACCCCTTCGGGGCCGATCGCTCCGCCGTCGTCGAGGAGTTGGGCCAGGCGCAGCTCCTCCTTGTGCGAGTGCGCGGGAAGCGGGCGGGCGCCGGGGTGGGCATCCACCACCAGCAGGTGCACCGTGTTCGATCCCACGTCGAGGACACCGAGTCTCATGTAGGGAACGCTACTGCCAGCGGCGCGGTCCTCGGCCACCCGTGCGGTACCGGAGACCGGTCGCGGGCGCCGTACCCTGGACGGGTGCCAAAGACGAAAAAGGCGAAGGACGACAAGACGGTCGAATCGTCTCCCCTTCCTTCGCAGGCGGAGTCACCGAAGTCACCAAAGCCGGGGAAGGCCCCGAAGCGGCCGAAGCGGCCCAAGGGCGCGGACGGCCCGGAGGCGGGGAAGCGGGGTGCGGTGGCGGACGAGAAGGGCCTCGACTTCGCCCGCGCCTGGGTGGAGTTCCCGGACCCGGCGGACGACGAGCAGGTCTTCCGGTGCGACCTGACCTGGCTCACCTCCCGCTGGAGCTGCATCTTCGGCAGCGGATGCCAGGGCATCCAGGCGGGCCGCGCGGACGACGGGTGCTGCACGCTGGGCGCCCACTTCTCCGACGAGGACGACGAGAAGCGGGTCGCCGGGCATGTGGCGCGGCTCACCCCGGAGATCTGGCAGAACCACGCCGAGGGGACCCGGAACGGGTGGATCGGCGAGGACGACGAGGGCTCCCGGCAGACCCGCCCGTACCAGGGTTCCTGCATCTTCCAGAACCGGCCCGGCTTCGAGGGCGGGGCGGGCTGCTCGCTGCACATCCTGGCGCTGCGGGAGGGCCGCGAGCCGCTGGAGACCAAGCCGGACGTGTGCTGGCAGCTGCCGGTGCGGCGGACCTACGAGTGGATCGAGCGGCCCGACGACACCCGGGTGCTGCAGGTGTCGATCGGTGAGTACGACCGCCGGGGCTGGGGTCCGGGCGGCCACGACCTGCACTGGTGGTGCACGTCGGCGACCTCGGCGCACGGTGCGGGAGAGCCGGTGTACGTCTCCTACCGGGCGGAGCTGACCGAGCTGATGGGCAGGGCCGGCTACGACCGCCTGGCGGAGCTGTGCGAGCGCCGGTTGGCCGCGGGGTCGCCGACCGCTCCGCATCCGGCGGATCCGCGCGGCTGACCGCACGGTCGGTCCGGCTTCCCGGGTCACGACGGGGAGGGGCCGGGGCCGGTACTGCCGCCGGGCTGCGGCGTCGAGCCCCCCGACCGGTCCGAGGGCGCGGTGCCGGTGGCGGTGGGCGTCGGGTCGGGCGCGGGCGAGGAGGACGGGTCGCCGGGTGTCGGATCGCCGGATGCCGATGAGGTGGGGGCGGGGTCCGGGGAGGCGGTTCCGGTCGGCGGACCGCCGGGGGTGGCCGTGGCGGAACCGGCCCCCGGGGCGGAGTCGGAGGGGGCGGGCGCGGTGCCGTACCCCTCGATGGTGACGACGACTCCGGCGGGGGCGAGCGCCAGGCTCGCGCTCCAGTGTCCGGACGGTTCGCGCAGCCGGTCGACGTGCACCCTGATCGTCAGTGACTCGCCGGGGGCCAGGGTGCCCGAGGTGCGGCTCGGCCGGAGCCAGCCGGCCCGGGTGGTGGCCGACCAGGTCACCGGACCGGCCCCGGTCGCGGTGAGGGTGATCAGCGTGGTGTCGCCGCTGGTCTCGGCCGCGACGTCGAGGTGTCCGGCGGGGGTGTCGCCGGCACCGGTGACGCTGACCACGTCCACCGAGACGCCGGGTGAGCCGCCGGCACCGGGGGAGCGGGAGCCGGTCCGGGCGGCGGCGTTGCCGGCGTTCTCGTAGTCGCCGGACGGCTTGCCGTTCAGGCTGTCGGACCCGTGCTCCCGGCCGGTGCTGGCGGGTCCGCCGGCGCTGTCCTCGGAGGGGGGTGCGGACCGGCAGGCGGCCCACACCGCGAGTACCGGAGCGGCGACGACGGTGGCGACGACGGTCGTGGTGACGGCACGTGCACGCAGCCGCTCCCGCCGGGCCGCCCGCTCCCTGGGGTCCATGGGGAAGCCGCGCCGGTCGAACCGGGGGGCGGCGGCGCCCCGGGCGCGCGGGACGTGCGCGAGCGCGACGTGCAGGGCGGCGCGGGGGGCCTCCACGACGGGCAGTTCCGCGGGCGTGAGGGAGGAGCCGGGCCAGCGGCCGGGCATCGCGCGTTCCTCGATGCGGCGGCAGCGCGGGCAGTCGTCCACGTGGCGGACGAGTTCCCGGCGCAGGGTGGCGCTGAGCACGAACCTTCCGTCACCGGTGAGGCGGGCGACGGCCGGGCAGCCGCCCGCCTGGGCGACGGCCAGCGCCGCGCGCGTGCGTTCGACCTCGCAGGCGGCGGAGGCCAGCAGGTCACGGGTGGCGGCGAGGTCCATGCCGAGCACCGCGGCGACCTCGTGGGCGGCGAGGTGGTGGCGCACGGCGAGCTCCAGCGCCTCCCGCTGCTCCGGACTGGTTCCGGCCGCTTCCGGCCAGGCCAGCACGGCCAGTTCGCGCTGCCGGCGCCGCTGCTCCGCGGCGGAGAGCGGCGGGCCGGCGGACCGCTGCTCCTCGGGCGGCCGCGCCCGCTGCCTCCAGCGCTGCCCCGGTGCGGCGCGGCGGCCGGACCGGTCGGCGCCGGGACGACCGGCCGCATGGGTGCCCGGACGTTTCTGCTTGGCCTCGGCCAGCCGGCGCAGGCACGCCCAGCGGGTCAGGGCGTACAGCCAGGCCCGGAGGTCGCCGGGCGCCGCCGGGACGCGGTGCGTGCGCCGCTCGGCCAGTCCGAGCACGTCGCCGACGGCGGCGGTGGCGTCGTCGTGGTCGCAGAGCACGGACAGGCAGTAGGTGAACAGGCCGTCCAGATAGGGCTCGTATCGCTCGGGCGGGCGCTGCGCGAGCGTGTGCGCCGCCGCTCGGTCGCGCGCCTCGCGGTGCGCCCGGTGCGCGCCGGTGGTGCGGGTCGGGATGTCCGGGCTGCTGCTCATCATCCGTGCGACCGTAGGGCGCTCGAGCAGGGCGGTTCTCCAGCCTTGAACTCTTTTAATCCATACGGGTTAAACGATCCCTCATAAGGGGACAGGAGCAGCACGTTTCCTGGCTCGTTCATGACGAGGTGGCCGGTTCCCGCCGGTGCGGCGGCCTCGTCGCCCCCGGCGGCGGAGGGCGACGGACCCCGGTCCGCTCCCCTGCGGCCCTCGCGCTGTCGGAGGCTGCGGCTACGGTTTGCCCATGGCTGCCCGCACCAGGACCACCAAGGACCGTCCCTCCTACCGCTGCACCGAGTGCGGCTGGCAGACGGCCAAGTGGCTCGGCCGCTGCCCCGAGTGCCAGGCGTGGGGGACGGTCGAGGAGTACGGCGCGCCCGCGGTCCGCACCACCGCACCGGGCCGTGTGACCAGCTCCGCCCTGCCGATCGGCCAGGTGGACGGCCGCCGGGCCACCGCCCGCTCCACCGGCGTCCCCGAACTTGACCGCGTCCTCGGCGGCGGCCTGGTGCCCGGAGCCGTCGTCCTGCTCGCGGGAGAGCCCGGCGTCGGCAAGTCGACCCTGCTGCTCGACGTGGCCGCCAAGGCGGCGGGCGAGGAGCACCGGACGCTGTACGTCACCGGTGAGGAGTCCGCGAGCCAGGTGCGGCTGCGGGCCGACCGCATCAACGCCCTCGACGACCACCTCTACCTCGCCGCCGAGACCGACCTGGCCGCCGTCCTCGGGCACCTGGACGCGGTGAAGCCGTCCCTGCTGGTCCTCGACTCGGTGCAGACGGTGGCCTCCCCGGAGATCGACGGCGCCCCCGGCGGGATGGCGCAGGTGCGGGAGGTCGCCGGCGCGCTGATCCGCGCGTCCAAGGAGCGCGGCATGTCCACCCTGCTGGTGGGCCATGTCACCAAGGACGGCGCGATCGCGGGCCCGCGCCTCCTGGAGCACCTGGTGGACGTCGTCCTGCACTTCGAGGGCGACCGGCACGCGCGGCTGCGCCTCGTCCGCGGCGTCAAGAACCGCTACGGCGCCACCGACGAGGTCGGCTGCTTCGAACTGCACGACGAGGGCATCACCGGCCTGGCCGACCCCAGCGGCCTGTTCCTGACCCGCCGTGACGAGCCGGTGCCAGGCACCTGCCTGACGGTCACCCTGGAGGGCCGCCGCCCGCTGGTGGCCGAGGTCCAGGCGCTCACGGTCGACTCCCAGATCCCCTCCCCGCGCCGCACCACGTCCGGGCTGGAGACCTCCCGGGTGTCGATGATGCTGGCCGTGCTGGAGCAGCGCGGCCGGATCAGCGCCCTGGGCAAGCGGGACATCTACTCCGCGACGGTCGGCGGGGTGAAGCTGTCCGAGCCGGCCGCCGACCTGGCGGTCGCCCTCGCCCTGGCCTCGGCGGCCAGTGACACCCCGCTGCCGAAGAACCTGGTCGCGATCGGCGAGGTCGGGCTCGCGGGCGAGGTGAGACGCGTCACCGGCGTGCAGCGCCGGCTCGCCGAAGCCCACCGCCTGGGCTTCACACATGCGCTGGTACCGGGCGATCCCGGCCGGATCCCGCCCGGCATGAAGGTCCTGGAAGTCGCCGACATGGGGGACGCCCTGCGGGTCCTGCCGCGCTCCCGTCGCCGAGAGGCCCCACGGGAGGCGGAGGACCGCCGGTAGACTTTGCCCTGGTCTCGCCCGTCCGTACGACCGAGTGTGCGACACGCGAGCACCTCAGAACCTGCGACCGGAGGAGTGCAGTGGCAGCCAACGACCGGGCGGCGGCTCCCGGAAAGTCCGGTGGGAGTACCGGCGCCGACGGCCTGATGCGCGCCTCGCTGAGCGCCGTGGCACCCGGCACCCCCCTGCGGGACGGCCTGGAGCGGGTCCTGCGCGGCAACACCGGCGGTCTGATCCTGCTCGGCTCCGACCGGACCGTCGAGGCCATGTGCACCGGCGGTTTCGTCCTGGACGTCGAGTTCACCGCCACCCGGCTCCGTGAGCTGTGCAAACTGGACGGCGGCATCGTGCTGTCCTCGGACCTGTCGAAGATCCTTCGGGCCGGCGTCCAACTGGTCCCGGACCCGACCATCCCGACGGAGGAGACGGGCACCCGGCACCGCACCGCGGACCGGGTGAGCAAGCAGGTCGGCTTCCCGGTGGTGTCGGTGTCCCAGTCCATGCGCCTGATCGCCCTGTACGTGGACGGTCAGCGGCGCGTGCTGGAGGACTCGGCCGCCATCCTCTCCCGCGCCAACCAGGCCCTGGCCACCCTGGAGCGCTACAAGCTCCGCCTCGACGAGGTCGCGGGCACGCTGTCCGCGCTGGAGATCGAGGATCTGGTCACGGTGCGGGACGTGTCCGCGGTCGCGCAGCGCCTGGAGATGGTGCGCCGCATCGCCACCGAGATCGCCGAGTACGTGGTCGAGCTGGGCACCGACGGCCGTCTGCTCGCCCTCCAGCTCGACGAGTTGATCGCCGGTGTGGAGCCGGAGCGCGAACTGGTGGTCCGGGACTACGTGCCCGCGCCCACCGCCAAGCGCTCCCGCACCGTCGACGAGGCGCTGGCCGAGCTGGACAAGCTCAGCCACGCCGAACTGCTCGAACTGTCCACCGTGGCCCGCGCCCTGGGCCACACCGGCTCCCCCGAGGCGCTGGACTCGGCGGTCTCGCCGCGCGGTTTCCGGCTGCTGGCGAAGGTGCCGAGGCTGCCCGGCGCCATCATCGACCGCCTGGTGGAGCACTTCGGCGGCCTGCAGAAACTGCTCGCCGCCAGCGTGGACGACCTGCAGACGGTCGACGGCGTCGGCGAGGCCCGGGCCCGCAGCGTCCGCGAGGGCCTGTCCCGGCTGGCGGAGTCGTCGATCCTGGAGCGGTACGTCTGACGGGACGGCGGCACCGGGCCGGGGAACACTTCCTGGTCCGGCGAGGCGCACCGGGCCGAGCGGCAAGACCGGACGTGCCGCCTCGCGGCACCCCCGGGTCCTGTGCCGCGCCCGCCCCCGCGGCGCTCCCGGTCACGCGGTACCCCCGGGGCACGCGGCGCTCCCGGTCACGCGGTACCCCCGGGGCACGCGGGGCTCTCCGGGCCGCGCGGCGCTCCCGGCCGGGCGCTGCACCAGGCGCCGCGCCTGCACCGGGCCGCGCTCGCAACCCCCATGGCCTCGTCCCGGTCATGTCCCCGTCCCGGTCATGTCCCCGTCCAGGTCACGGCCCCGTCCCGGTCGCGCCTCGGCCGGTCGCACCGTGCGTCCGGGCTCACCGTGCGCCCGGCCGCGCGCCGGGGGCGTCGCGCACTGCGACCGTCAGGGGGAGGCGGGCGCCGGTCGGTGGTGGGCATGCGCGTCGGCGGTGGCCATGCATGTCGGTGGTGCGGATCGTCGGGTGCGGGCCCCGGGTCCGCCCGGGCCGCCCTCCGATGCGGATCAGTCCGCCGACAGCACGAAGGAGGTGCGCACCGTGGCGTACCCCGGCGCCCTGGCCTCCAGCAGGTAGGTGCCGGGCTCGGCGGTCCCGGGCGGGGGCGTCCCGCACGCGTCGGCGCTCGGCTTGCGGTCCCACTTCACGGTGTACGCGATGCTGCTGCCCGCCGGCACCCGGTACAGCCTGCTGCGCGCGCCGTGCGGGCAGTCGTCGGACGCCCAGTAGGCGTCACCGCTGTCCGTCTGAGTGATCGTCAGCACGGCGGTGGCGGGGCCGAGATCGACCTTGCAGT
The DNA here is from genome assembly GCF_047200655.1 of Streptomyces sp. MS06. Lineage (NCBI taxonomy): Bacteria > Bacillati > Actinomycetota > Actinomycetes > Kitasatosporales > Streptomycetaceae > Streptomyces > Streptomyces sp. MS06. Next base: position 132,804 of record NZ_JBJZOJ010000006.1, on the reverse strand, counting down.
CGGTCCCGGAGGTGTTCTTCGCCAGCAGCCGGAAGGTGGGCGTCTGGTCCGGCGAGTAGGAGTTGCGCAGGCTGCTCACGGTCAACGTCACGCTGCCGGCGGTGCAGTCGGGCAGCGTCGACCCGGCCGGCAGGACCGACCCGGCGGGCTGCGCCGCACCCCCGGCGGCCGCCCCGTCGCCGCTGCCGTTGGCGCCGTCGTCGGCGCCGTCACCCGTGCCGCCGGACGCGTCGCCGTCCCCGCCGGAACCGCCCGCCGAGGCACCGGAGTCCGAACCACCGGAGCCCGTGCCGCCGGACGTGTCCCGCCCGCCGGGGTGCTGACTGATCGCCGGCCCGGAGCCGGAGGGGCCGGGAGTGATCGAAGGTGCGGGATTCCGGCCGCCGTTGGAGGCGTCGGCCCGGTTGTCGCCGCTTCCGCCGCCGGAGGTGACGACCCATGCCATCAGCAGCGCGGACAGCGCGAGCGCGGACAGCAGTACGAACCTCCGTCGCCAGTAGATGGAGGAGGGAAGCGGCCCGATCGGATTGCGCAGAGATCCCACGGCGCAAACTGTACGAGAGATCACGCCGTTCGCCTGCCCTACCCGCCGCTTGGCGCGCAACTTTTCCGGATCATCATCCCGGGGGGCACCGGCACGGCCTCCCCCGGGCGTGCACCGCGCCGCGTCCCGGACCCGCCCGCCGGAAGGCGGGGGCGCATCCCCGCACGCACGGCGTACCGCATCACGCCGCACGCCACCCCGTGACGCCCGCTGCGCACGTGTGCGTGTCCCCTCATGGCAGGATCGGAAGTGCCATGACTGCGCCCACGAAGCCCCCGCACAGTACCGGCACCCCTGCCGGCTCCGACTCCGACAGCGCCCCCGGAGCGCCCCTGCACTCCCCTGTCATCGCGTGGTTCGACACACACGCGCGCGATCTGCCCTGGCGGCGTCCGGAGGCCGGCGCCTGGGGTGTGATGGTCAGCGAGTTCATGCTCCAGCAGACACCCGTCAACCGCGTGCTGCCGGTCTACGAGCAGTGGCTGGCCCGCTGGCCCCGCCCCGCCGACCTGGCCGAGGAGGCACCCGGCGAGGCGGTGCGCGCCTGGGGCCGGCTCGGCTATCCGCGTCGCGCCCTGCGGCTGCACGGCGCCGCCGTCGCCATAACGGAGCGGCACGGCGGCGACGTGCCCGCCGACCACGCCCAACTCCTGGCGCTGCCCGGCATCGGCGAGTACACCGCGGCAGCGGTGGCGTCCTTCGCCTACGGCCAGCGGCACGCCGTGCTCGACACCAACGTCCGCCGGGTCTTCGCCCGTGCGGTCACCGGCGAGCAGTTCCCGCCGAACGCCACCACCGCAGCCGAACGCAAGCTGGCGCGCGCCCTGTTGCCCGACGAGGAGCGGACCGCGGCACGCTGGGCGGCCGCCTCCATGGAACTGGGGGCCCTGGTCTGCACGGCGAAGAACGAGGACTGCCGGCGGTGCCCGATCGCCGACCGGTGCGCGTGGCTGCTGGCCGGCAAGCCGGAGCATGCCGGCCCGCCGCGCCGCGCGCAGACGTACGCCGGGACCGACCGGCAGGTGCGCGGGAAGCTGCTGGCCGTGCTGCGCGAGGCGCAGGCGCCGGTGCCGCAGGCCGCGCTGGACCGGGTGTGGCACGAGCCGGTGCAGCGCGCCCGGGCGCTGGACGGGCTGGTCGCGGACGGGCTGGTGGAGCCGCTCGCGGGCGGACTGTACCGGCTGCCGCTGGCCTGAGGCGCGGCTGCGGTGCGCGGCCCCGGCGCCGCGGCCGCGCCACCGGTGACACGGACCGTGACACCGGACCGAGCCACCGGGCCACGCCACCGGGCCATGCAACCGCGCCGGCACCGGGGCCCCACCGCCCGTGCCCGCACACCGCACGCGTCCGCACGCCGCCGGCGCCGCCGCGCCGTCACTCCAGTCCGTCACTCCGTCCGTCACTCCGTCGCAACACCGTTGAACGACACGGCCGGTGCCCGGCCCGTCCTTTCACCGCATACCACTACCAAAGGGCCACCCGTTTCGCCCTGTTCCTCCTTCCGTTACACAACCGATTGACAGCTGACTGCCAGCCGCAGGCTGCCTCGGACAGCGCCGTGACAACGCCTCCGTAGCTTCGATCCGGTACCCGGCGGTCACGGGACGGCCAGGGGCCACAGGCGGTGAGCCCGGCGACACGACCGCCGGAGACCTGGCAATTCAGGGATCGGGAGGCTGTTGACCATGGCGCAGGGAGAGGTGCTCGAGTTCGAGGAGTACGTCCGCATCCGGCAGGACGCGCTGCTGCGCAGCGCCCGCCGGCTGGTCCCGGACCCCATCGACGCACAGGACCTGCTGCAGACCGCGCTGGCGCGGACCTTCCGCCGCTGGGAGGGCATCTCCGACAAGCGGCTCGCGGACGCCTACCTGCGCCGGGTGATGATCAACACGAGGACCGAGTGGTGGCGTGCGCGGAAGCTGGAGGAGGTACCCACCGAGCAGCTCCCGGACGCCCGCGTCGAGGACTCCACGGCGCAGCACGCCGACCGGGCCCTGCTCATGGACGTGCTGAAGGTGCTCGCCCCGAAGCAGCGCAGCGTGGTCGTGCTGCGACACTGGGAGCAGATGTCCACGGAAGAGACGGCCGCCGCCCTCGGCATGTCGGCCGGAACGGTCAAGAGCACGCTGCACCGGGCGCTCGCCCGGCTCCGCCAGGAGCTGGAGGCCCGCGATCTGGACGCACGCGCGCTGGAGCGTGAGGAGCGGGAGCGTTGCGCGGCCTAGGGTCTGGTGCGAGGGTCCCGTGGTCCGCCCGGGAGGCCGGCCCGGCCGCGTCCGGGTCGGGCCCGCGGTGTGCCGGGCGCGAGCGCTCGTACCGCGGGTACCGGCGCCTGCGCGCGCTGCGGCGAGAGGGGCTGCGGGGCGCGGCGGCTGCGCGGCCGGGGCGGTCGCCCCGGAACCCGGCGGCGGAGGCGACCGGCGCGGGTCCGGCGCCGGGCCGGTCGACCGTGCCGGCAGCGGTGACGGCGGCGGTCGTGATCGCCGCCGTCGGCCTCTCGGTCTCCGGTTGCGGCGCGGGCGGCACGGGTGCCCGCGACGAGGGCCCGGCACACGCCGACTCGGTGGCTCGGGCGGCGGCCTCGCCCTCGACCGGCGCCTCGGCGACGCTCCCCCGGGTGGACCCGGTCCGGCTCGTCGAGGACGACCCGTCGGTCTCGGCCGCGGTCAGACGGGATCTGCGCCCGTGTGCGGGCGACGACTACCCGGTCGACGTCTCCTACGGCAACCTGACCGGAGGGTCCGCCGACGACATCGTCGTGAACGTGCTGACCTGCGGTGACGCGGTGGGTGTCGGTTCTTACGTGTACCGCGAGGAGGACGGCCGGTACGAGAACGTGTTCACGGCCGAGGAGTCCCCGGTGTACGCGGAGATCGACCGCGGCGACCTGACGGTGACCAAGCAGGTGTACGAGAAGGACGACCCGGTGTCGAGTCCGTCCGGCGAGAACGTGATCACTTACTCGTGGGCCGGGGGGCGCTTCGTCCAGCAGGACTTCCACCACACCGACTACAGCACCGCAGTCGGTGGCGGCGACCCCTCTCCCGTACCCGGGAGCGGCTGACCCGCAGACGGACGGCCGCGGGGGACGGCACACTGCACGGGCACACCGCACGACGGTACGAGACCCCCAAGAGGACTGAGAGCACCCGGATGGCAGAGCAGACCCACGTCCTGTTCGTCGAGGACGACGACGTCATCCGCGAGGCCACCCAGCTCGCTCTGGAGCGGGACGGCTTCGCGGTCACCGCGATGCCCGACGGGCTGTCCGGACTGGAGTCGTTCCGGGCCGACCGCCCCGACATCGCTCTGCTGGACGTCATGGTGCCCGGCCTGGACGGGGTCAGCCTGTGCCGCCGCATCCGGGACGAGTCCACCGTCCCGGTGATCATGCTCTCGGCGCGGGCCGACTCCATCGACGTGGTCCTGGGCCTGGAGGCGGGCGCCGACGACTACGTGACCAAACCGTTCGACGGTGCGGTGCTGGTCGCCCGCATCCGCGCGGTGCTGCGCCGCTTCGGCCACGCGGGCGGCCGGGGACGGTCCGAGGAGCGGGCCGCGACCGGCAACGGAGGAGTACTGACCTTCGGCGAACTGGCGGTCGACACCGACGGCATGGAAGTGCGCCGTGCGGGACGGCCGGTGGCGCTGACCCCGACCGAGATGCGGTTGCTGCTGGAGTTCTCCGCCGCTCCGGGCACCGTCCTCTCCCGGGACAAGCTCCTGGAACGGGTGTGGGACTACGACTGGGGCGGGGACACCCGGGTCGTCGACGTCCATGTCCAGCGGCTGCGCGCGAAGATCGGCCAGGACCGCATCGAGACGGTCCGCGGCTTCGGTTACAAGCTGAAGGCCTGAACGGGGCGACGCGATGCGGGGGACGACGAGGCGCCTGCTCCGGGAGCGCACGGCCATCCGCACCGGGCTGCGATGGAAACTCAGCGCGGCCATCGCCCTGGTCGGCACCCTGATCGCGGTGGCGCTCAGCCTGGTGGTGCACAACGCCGCACGGGTGTCGATGCTGGACAACGCGCGCGACCTGGCGGACGAGCGGCTGCAACTGGCGCAGCGCAACTACGAGCTGTCCGGGCGGCCCAACTTCCCCGGGATCCGGATCGACGACCCGGATCTGCCGGCCGAGCTGCGGCAGCGGGCGTCCGAGGGCCGCCGGGTGACCTACGTGTCCGACCGGGGGCACGGAGCGCCGGACATATGGGCGGCCGTACCCGTGAAGAACGGGCACGTGCTGTCCCTGCACACCGGCGTCACCGACCACAGCACGGACATCCTGCACGACCTCGACCAGGCCCTGGTCATCGGCTCCATCGCGGTCGTCCTGGGCGGCAGCGCACTCGGTGTGCTGATCGGCGGGCAGCTCTCCCGCCGGCTGCGCAAGGCCGCGGCCGCCGCGAACCAGGTCGCGGGCGGCGAGACGGACGTACGGGTCCGGGACGCGATCGGCGGTGTGGTCCGGGACGAGACCGACGACCTCGCCAGCGCGGTGGACGCGATGACGGACGCGCTCCAGCAGCGGCTGGAGGCGGAACGCCGGGTCACCGCCGACATCGCGCACGAGCTGCGCACCCCGGTCACGGGGCTGCTGACGGCCGCCGAGCTGCTGCCGCCGGGCCGGCCGACGGAACTCGTACTGGACCGGGCGAAGGCGATGCGGACCCTGGTGGAGGACGTGCTGGAGGTGGCCCGGCTGGACGGTGCCTCGGAGCGGGCGGAGCTGCAGGACATCATGCTCGGCGAGTTCGTCGCCCGGCGGGTGGCCGTCAAGGACCCGGGGGCCGAGGTGCGGGTGGTGCACGAGTCGGAGGTCACCACCGATCCGCGCCGGCTGGAGCGGGTGCTGTTCAACCTGCTGGCCAACGCGGCCCGGCACGGCAGGCCCCCGATCGAGGTCACCGTCGAGGGCCGGGTGGTCCGGGTCCGCGACCACGGCCCCGGTTTCCCCGAGGACCTGCTCGCCGACGGGCCGAGCCGCTTCCGCACCGGCAGCACCGACCGTGCCGGACACGGTCACGGCCTGGGCCTGACCATCGCCGCCGGCCAGTCCCGGGTGCTCGGCGCCCGGCTCACCTTCCGCAACGTGCGCCCCGTCGGCATGCCCGGCCGCCGGCCGCCGGCCGAGGGCGCGGTCGCCGTCCTGTGGCTGCCTGAACACGCGCCGACGAACACCGGCAGCCATCGGATCCTGCCGGCCCGGTAGGGCGGGCAGACCGCGGCGCGGGCGGGGCGGGCACGACCCGCCCGGTGCGGGGCGGCCTGCCCGGTGCGGGGCGGGCTGCCCGGTGCGGGGCGGGCTGCCCGGTGCGGGGCGGGCAGAGGCGACCCGGGGCGGGCAGAGGCGACGCGGGGCGCTGCGGGCGCCCGGTCGCGGTCGATCCTGGTCGAGGACAGAGGGGAAGGCCCCCGGGGCGGACACCCTCCGGGGGCCTTCGGTTCGCCGCCGTGGAGGCTCGGCGCCATGGCGGCCTGCTGTCGCAGCGGCCGGTTGTCGCAGCGGCCGGCTGCCGCCGCGGTCTCCGCTGCCGCGCTCCACCGGCGTTCCGGCGGACCGGCCCCGCCACTCGCCGGGCCGCGCGCCCACGATCCGCCGGCCGTCGAGCGGCACGCTGCGGACCGGCCGGGCTACACCGCCTCGGGGACCGCCGCCGACGCCGGGGCGCCGTCCTCCGCGGCCGCCTCCGGCTTGGGTCCGGCGCCCCGCAGCGGGACCTCCTTCACGAACAGCGCCGCCGCCAGGACGATCACCGCCACCGCGGAGCCCAGCAGGAACGCCGTGTGCGTACCGGCGGACACGGCGTGCTGGTAGGCCTCCCGGACCGCCGCGGGCAGCTTGGCCAGGCTCGCGGCGTCGAGCTGGGCGGACTTCTCGGTGATGCCCTGGCCGACCGCTCCGGCCCTGGCGGCCATGACGTCCTGGACCCGGTGGTTGAACAGCGCGCCCATGATCGCGACGCCGAAGGAGGAGCCGAGGGTGCGGAACAGGGTGCTGGAGGAGGAAGCGACGCCCATGTCCTTCATCTCCACGCTGTTCTGGGCGACCAGCATGGTGATCTGCATCAGGCAGCCCATGCCGAGGCCGACCACGGCCATGTACACGCCCGAGGTGAGCCTGGTGGTGCCGGTGTCCATCGTCGACAGCAGGTACAGGCCGAGGATCATCAGCGCGCCGCCGAGGATCGGGAAGATCTTGTAGCGGCCGGTGCCCGTGATGGTCCGCCCCACGACCAGCGAGGTGACGAGCATCGCGCCCAGCATGGGCAGGAGCAGCAGTCCGGAGTTGGTGGCGGAGGCGCCCTGCACCGACTGCTGGTACAGCGGCAGGAACAGCGTGGCGCCGAACATCACGAAGCCGACGATGAACCCGATGACGGCCATCAGCGTGAAGTTCCGGCTGCGGAAGATGTGCAGCGGGAGCACCGGCTCGGCGGCCCTGGTCTGCCAGAACACGAAGCCGACGAGCGCGGCCACGCCGATGCCGATCAGTTCCATGATCCGGGCGGAGGTCCAGGCGTACTCGGTGCCGCCCCAGGTGGTCACCAGCACGATCGAGGTGATGCCGACGGTCAGCAGCGCGGCGCCCAGGTAGTCGATGCGGGCCTGGGACCGCTTCCTCGGCAGGTGCAGGACGACGCTGATCAGGGAGAGGGCGACGACACCCAGCGGCAGGTTGATGTAGAAGGTCCAGCGCCAGCCCCAGTTGTCGGTGATGGTGCCGCCGACCAGCGGGCCGCCGATCATCGCCAGCGCCATGACGCCGGCGATCTGGCCCTGGTACTTGCCGCGCTCGCGCGGGGGCACCAGGTCGCCGATGATCGCCATGACGCCGACCATCAGGCCGCCCGCGCCGAGGCCCTGGATCGCGCGGAAGCCGATGAGCTGCCCCATGTCCTGGGCCATGCCGCTGAGCGCGGAGCCGACCAGGAAGATCACGATCGAGGTCATGAAGGCGCCCTTGCGCCCGTACATGTCGCCGATCTTGCCCCAGAGGGGGGTGGAGGCCGCGGTGGCCAGGGTGTACGCGGTGACGACCCACGACAGGTGCGCCAGCCCGCCCAGCTCGCCCACGATCGTCGGCATCGCGGTGCCGACGATCATATTGTCGAGCATGGCGAGCATCATGGTGATCATCAGCGCGAGGATGACGACCCGTACGTTCTTCGGTTGTTCCGCGTCGTCCGCCGCCGCGGGCCCCCGGCCCGCGGCGGTAGGTGATGTGTCCGCCATCGCTTCCCACTCCCCCACTCAGTCCACTTACTTGCCGACCGGCAAGTGTCTACACTGGGACAGTAGACGCGAAACTAGCCGGGCGTCAAGTAAGTTTCCTGGGGCAGTGCCGAGGTAGGAGGATGGGCTGATCATGAACGGCACCAAGGACCAGCGGCGCCGCGGGGACACCCGCCAGCGCATCCAGGACGTGGCGCTCGAACTCTTCGCGGAGCAGGGCTACGAGAAGACCTCCCTGCGCGAGATCGCCGAGCGCCTGGAGGTCACGAAGGCGGCGCTGTACTACCACTTCAAGACGAAGGAAGAGATCCTCGTCAGCATCTTCGAGGACCTCTCGCGACCCATCGAGGACCTGATCGCATGGGGTCGCGGCCAGCCGCAGACGCTCCGGACGAAGCGGGAGATCCTCCGCCGCTACAGCGAGGCGCTGGTGGAGGCGGCCCCGCTGTTCCGGTTCATGCAGGAGAACCAGGCGACGGTGCGGGAGCTGCGCATCGGCGAGATCTTCAAGGACCGCATGATCGACATGCGGGACATCCTCGTCGACCCGGACGCCGAGCTGGTCGAGCAGGTCCGCTGCATCAGCGCCATGACCACGATGCACGCGGGGATGTTCGTGCTGAAGGACGTGCCCGGCGACCTGGAGGAGAAGCGCAGGGCCGTTCTCGAGGTCGCGACCGACCTGGTCACCCAGGCGCACCAGGGCACCTGACGCGGCAGGGCACCCGGTCCGCCGGGGGCGGCGCAGCCCTGCCGCAGCCGCGGCGGACGGAACCGGAGGCCGTCCTCGAACCGTGCCCCTCACGCTCCGGTGACGAGACGGCCCTTCCGGGCGGAACCGCCCGGGAGCGCCGGGACCCGGCCGCGGCCTCGGCGCGGGATCAGACCTTGACGCCCTTGCGGTGCAGGAAGGCGACCGGGTCGACGGCCGAGCCGTAGTTCGGGGTGGTGCGGATCTCGAAGTGCAGGTGCGGGCCGCTGGAGTTGCCGGTGTTGCCGGACCGCGCGATGTGCTGTCCGGTGGTGACGACCTGACCCACCTTCACGTCGATCCGCGACAGGTGCGCGTACTGCGAGTAGACGCCGTTGGAGTGCTTGATGACGATGGCGTTGCCGTAGGCGGGGCCGTCACCGGCGCCGTTCGGGCCCGCCTTGACGACCGTGCCGCCGTGCGCGGCCATGACGTTCGTGCCGCTCGGAACGGCGAAGTCCTGCCCGGAGTGGGTGGACTGCCACATGCTGCCCGCCTGGTGGAAGGTCGCCGACAGCCGGTACTTCTTCACCGGGTCGATCCAGGAGGCGGCCTTCTTCTTCGCGGCGGCCTTCGCGGCCGCCTTCTTCGCCGCCGCCTTCTGAACGGCGGCCTTCTTCGCGGCCGCGGCCTTCGCGGCCGCGACCTCGGCCTGCTGGGCGGCCTTGGCCTGTGCGGCGGCCTGCGCCTGGACGGCGCCGGCGACGCTCGCGGCGGGGGTGGCGGCATCGGCGGCGACCGCGACCCCGGCCCCCAGAACGGCCGAGGCGCCCATGCCGGCGGCCAGCACGGCCGCTCGGGTGCGGAGCCGGGACGTACGGGAGGGACGGGACGTGACGCGCTGGAACATCGTTACCCCAAGGGGACGGAGACAGAGGAAAGCCCCCCGACGCACAGGCGTCCGCCGGATGGGCCACTCCTTGGTAACCCGCCCGCCCAAAGCGCTCAAACATGTGATCTACGACGGAAACTAGTACATGCCCTCGGAAATCCCGACTTCTTGACACAGCGGGCATGAGGGACAGAAGGCCGCTCAAAGCCCCAAAAAGCCCACCACCATGAACCGGAAAGTCATTTTTGTCCGATTCTCAATATCCACTATTCCGCTTAGTAACGGACAAAACGCCTGTGTGGCATGTCACCGGGCAGCAGCCCCGCGCCTCCGCCGGTGTGACCTGCGTCGTGTGCAACAGGTCACTTCCCCGGGGCAGTTCACCTACCCTCGAACCATGGTCGACGCCGCAGCGCTCGGCGCCCGGATCGCCTCCAGCGCCGTCAAACCCCTCGTCAGCAGGCTCTTCAGGAAGGACCAGCCGGGCGCCGGCCTGGTCGAACGGCCGGTGCGGATATCGGCCCTGGTCTCCTTCCGACCCGAGAAGCGCGGCGTCACCCCGAAGGACGTCGACAAGGTCGTCGCCGAACTCGTCCGCCGGGCGTTACGGGAGGCCGGACCGGGGGAACAGCCGGTGGACGGCGCCGAGGCGGAGGCCGTCGGGGAGGCGCTGTCCCGCACCCTGTCCCGGCTCGGCGAGATCACCATCGAGGACTACGAGGCCGTCGGGCTGGGACCGGAGCGGTTCGCCCGCCTCCTGAGCGAGCCGGTACAGCTCTCCTCGTACGGACTCGGCGAGGGCGGGCTGCTGCTGTACGAGCGGCTCCTGAACACCGCCTCGCTGCACATCCTGAACTTCCTCACCCAGCGCTCCACCTACGTGGCCCGGCAGCAGACCGTGCAGAGCCGGCAGTTGGCCCGCCTGGTCGAGGCGGTCGACGTACTGCGGGAACGGCTTCCGTCCCAGTCCGCCGAGGACGCCGCCTTCGAGACCCGGTACGCCGAGCACATCGCCACCCGGCACGGCACCCTCACCATCTACGGCCTGGACGCCGGCACCCGCGAATGGCCGCTGGACACCGCCTACCTGAGCCTGGAGACGCTGCGCCGGGCGTCCGCACGCGGGGAACACCCCACCGCGGCAGAGTCCCTCCCCGTCCCGTCCGAGCAGGTGCTGGCCCGCCACGAGCAGGTCCTGCTGCGCGGTGCCGCCGGCTCCGGCAAGACCACGCTGGTGCAGTGGCTCGCCGTGACCACCGCCGACCGCGGCTGCGGCCACGGGCTGAACCACCTCGTCGGACGCGTGCCGTTCGTGCTGCCGATGCGCCGGATCGTCCGGCCCGGCACCGAGTTCCCCGTCCCCGGCGACTTCCTGCGGGCCGTGGGCTGCCCCGTCGCCGGGGAGCAGCCCCCCGGCTGGGTGGAACGCGTGCTGCGCGCCGGCCGCGGCGTCCTGCTGGTCGACGGCGTCGACGAGATCGCCGCCGCCCGGCGCGAGGCCGCCCGGCGCTGGCTGCGCGAACTGGTCAGGACCTTCCCCGGCAACCTGTGGCTGGTCACCTCCCGCCCCTCCGCCGTCCCCGAGGACTGGCTCGCCGCGGAGGGCTTCGGCGAACTCGTGCTGGCGTCCATGACCCGCGACGACGTCGCCACCTTCGTCCGGCGCTGGCACCGCGCCGCCGGTGCCGCCGAGGCCGACGGCGCCTCGCTGCTCCGGTCCGTGCGCACCACGGGCGAGCTGAACCGGCTGGCCACCAACCCGCTGATGTGCGGCATGCTGTGCGCCCTGCACCGCGACCGGCGCGGCTTCCTCCCCCAGGACCGCAGGTCGCTGTACGAGGCCGCCCTGACCATGCTGCTGGAGCGCCGCGACCGCGAGCGGGAGCTCCCCGCCCCCGACGGCCCGCCGATCCCGTACGCCACCCAGGTGCAGCTGCTGCAGAAGCTGGCCTGGTGGCTGATCCGCAACAGCCGCGCGGAGATGGACCGCGCCGACGCCCTGCACATCATCGGCCGCGCCCTGCCCGCGCTCGGACTGGACGGCACCGAGCCGGACGTCTACCGGACCCTGCTGCTGCGTTCCGGACTGCTGCGCGAACCCGCCGAGAGCCGCGTGGACTTCCTCCACCGCACCTTCCAGGACTACCTCGGCGCCCGGCTCGCCGTGCAGGAACTCGACTTCGACCTGCTGGTCAACCACGCCGACCAGGACGAGTGGGAGGACGTGGTGCTGCTCGCCCTCGCCCACGCCCGGCCGAAGGAGGCGGAGCAGATGCTGCGCCGGCTGGTGGCACGGGACACGGCGCGCTGCACGCTGCTGGCGGCCGCCGGCCTGCGGTACGTGGCGGAGGTGGACCCGGAGGTGCGGCAGCGGGTGGAGGACGGGTTGGCGGGGCTCATCCCGCCGTCGGGCGCCCAGGAACCGGAGCAACTCGCCGCGGCCGGGGGCGATCTGGTGATGGCCCTGCTGCCGGGGCCGGAGGAGATCGACGAGACGGACGCGCTCGCGGTGGTGCAGACGGCCGTCGCGGTGGGCAGCGAGGCGGCACTGCACTTCCTGACCCGTTTCCGTGACCACCCGGACCCGTTGCTGCCCTTCGTACTGGCGCACAGCTGGCCGATGTTCGACCGCGAGCTCTACGCCCGCGAGATCATCGCCCATCTGCCCCAGGACGTCTCCGCCGTGGTGCGCTCCCCCGACGACCTGCGCGCCCTGCGGGACCTCGGGGGCCGCGAGGCCATCGACGTCAGGGGCGCCTACCGCGTCGAGGACCTGACCGAGTTGATCGTGGCCGAACGGCTCATCCTCCTCGGGCTGGACGCCGCACACCCCGTGGAGGGGCTGGCCTGGCTCGCCGCCTTCCCCCGCCTGCGGGAGGTGCGGGTGACCGCCGACGTGCCGGCCGCCGTGCTGCGGCAGGTGCCGGACCGGATCACGGTCGTGCTCGGACCACGGATCTGACACCGTCCCACGAGGAGCACCAGAAAGGGCACCGATCTGCGTGGAACCCGTCGTGCGCATCCCCTCCGCCCAGGCCGCGCCCCTGGTGCAGCGCCTGCTGCGCCCCCCGCACCGGCCGCCCGCCGGACCCGAGCCCCTTCCCGCCCTCGCCGCCTGGCGCGGCCCCGACGCCCCCGGCACCGCGGACGACGTGCACCGCGCGGCCGCCGAGTTCGTGCAGCTGGCCGCCGAACGGCACGGCGCCCCGACCGCCGAGGTGCCGGCCGTGGTCGACGTCCTGGCCCGCACCCTGCTCGCCGTCGCCGAGATCGACCTCACCGACGCCGACGCGGTGCGACTCGGCCCGCAGGACTACGCGCGCCGGCTGCGCGGGGCGGTGCAGGGCGCCGACCGGGCCCTGTCCCCGGACGCCGCCTGGTTCCACGACGCGCTGCTGGTCTCCGTCTGCCTGCACCTCCTGGACCACCTCGTGCGGCGCTCCCCGCACCTCCAGCGGCGGCTGCCCGAACGCGCCAGCCGCATAAGGCAGCTCGTCGACGTCAACGACACCGAGGCGGCCGCCCGCCCCTCCGAACGCTCCCGGGAGGACACCGACTTCGAGGCCGCCTACGCGGAGTCGGTGATCCGGCAGCACAGCTGGCTGACCATCGTCGGCGTGGACTTCCCCAACGCCCCGGACCGGTGGCCGCTGGAGGAGACCTACCTGAGCCTCGCGGTGGAGGAGCACAGCGGTCGCGGGCTGCCCGGCGACACCGGCGACGAGCAGCACACCGTCCTGCTCGCCGACCGCGCCCTGGAGAGCCACGAGCGCATCCTGCTGCGCGGGGACGCCGGCTCGGGCAAGACGACCCTGGTGCAGTGGCTGGCCGTGGCCACCGCCCGCGCGGGCTCCCGGGTGCCGTTCGTGCTGCCGGTGCGCCGGTTCGCCCGCGAGGGCTTCCCCGCTCCGGACGACCTGCTGCACGCGATCCGGCATCCGCTGGCCGGCCGGGCTCCCGAGGGCTGGGTGGTGCGCACCCTCCTCTCCGGGCGGGCGCTGCTGCTGGTCGACGGCATCGACGAGGCGCCCGAGAAGACCCGCGGGGAACTGCGCGACCGGCTGCGCCGGCTGCTGCGGATCTTCTCCGGGAACGGCTGCCTGGTGACCTCCCGCCCGTCCGCCGTGGAGGACGGGTGGCTGTCGGAGGAACGCCTCACCGAGGAGGGGTTCGTCGAGCTGTCGCTGGCGCCGATGTCCCGGGACCAGGTCACCCGCTTCGTCCGGGACTGGCACTCGGCGGCCCGCCGCGACGAGCTCGGCAGCGCGGCCGGCCACCGCACCACGCCGCCCGACGGGGGCCGGCTGGACGAGTACGAGGAGCGGCTGCTGCACTCCGTACGGCTCTACCGCGAGCTGCGCCAGCTCGCCACCAACCCGCTGATGTGCGGGCTGATCTGCGCCCTGAACCGGGACCGCGCCGGATCGCTGCCGCAGGGCCGCAAGGAGCTGTACGACGCCGCCCTGGAGATGCTGCTGCAGCGCCGCGACCCCGAACGTGACGTGCTGTACGCCGACGACGTGCGCCTCCAGCAGGGCACCCGGGAGCGGCTGCTGCAGAAGCTCGCGCACGCCATGCTGGAGGAGGGCGCCTCGGAGCTGCCGCGGCAGCGGGCGGTGGGCATCCTGGACGAGGCGCTGCCCGCCATGCCGGTCGCGCGGGCCCAGGGGGACGGCGAGACCCTGTTCCGCCATCTGCTGCACCGCACCGGGCTGCTGCGCGAACCGGCGGGCGAGTCGGTGGACTTCGTGCACCGCACCTTCCAGGACTACCTGGCCGCCAAGGAGGTCGTGGCGCGCGGCCGCTTCCCCACCCTGGTCGACCACGCGCACCAGCCCGAGTGGGAGGAGGTGGTGCGGATGGCGGTCGCCCATGCCCGGCCGGACGAGTGCGGCCGCTTCCTGGAGCAGCTCCTGTCGGCGGCGCCCTCGCTGCGGCGCCCGCAGATCAACCACCGGCGGCTGATGGCCGCCGCCTGCCTGGAACACGTCGCCGAACTCGATCCAGAGGTCCGGCGGCTGGTGCACGACCGCACCAAGAACCTGGTGCGCCCCACGAACGAGCTGGCCGCCCGCGGGCTGGGCTGGGTCGGCCCGATCGTGCTGGAGCTGCTGCCCGACCCGGAGCCGCAGGACGACCGGCAGGCGCTGCTGCTCGCCATCACCGCGACCCAGATCCGCGACGACGCCGCCATCGACTACCTGGTCCGCCTGCGCGACCGGTCCTCGCTCCCGATCCGCACCGAACTCGCCCGGTGCTGGAGGCACTTCGACACCGAACGCTACGCGCAGGAGATCATCGGGCATCTGGACCCGGACGGCCTGTACTTCTCCGTGACCGACACCGCGGAGCTCGCGGCGCTGCGGGACCTGGGCGGGCGCCCGCGCATCCAGGTCGCGGGGGTGATGCGGACCCGGGAGCTGCTGGCGGGTCTGGACGCCGAGCAGTTGACGCATCTGTGGCTCAACGCGGAGCTGACCGACCCGGACGTCTCCTGGCTGTCCGGGTTCCCCCGCCTCCGGGTGCTGCGCGTCAACCCGCGCCTGCCGCGGGTCCGGAACGTCCCGGAAGGAGTGGAGATCACCTCGTGACCCTCGTCACTCCTCCGCCCCACCCTCTGTGATCCAGACCTCACGGCACATTACCGTCCGGTAACTCGCCGGTTGCCCTCAGTCCACCCCTCCCGGCGAGCATGCTCACGACATCCGCAGTCCACGACGTGAGAGGACCCCCCACCATGACCGCAAGCCCCTCCCGGCTTCGACGCATCTCCGTCCCCGTGGTCTCCGCGGCCGCCCTGGTGGCGCTCGCCGCCCCGGCGGACGCCGCGCCCGCGGCCGCCGTCCCGGCCGCCGCCTCCGCCGCGGTCACCGCGTCCGCCTCCACCACGGCGGACGTCGGCTACGACACCTGGCAGCGGGACTGCCGGGCCGTCATGGACCGGGCGCTGCCGTACCTGAAGCAGCGGATCGCCGACGCTGCACCCGGCGAGAAGCAGGCCGTCGTGCTCGACGTCGACAACACCTCGCTGGAGACCGACTTCGGTTTCAGCTTCCCGCAGCCGGCCAACCGGCCGGTCCTGGACGCCGCACGGTACGCCCAGGAGCACGGGGTGGCCCTGTTCTTCGTGACCGCGCGCCCGGGCATCCTGTACTGGCCCACCGAGTTCAACCTCGAACACGACGGCTACCGGGTCTCCGGGCTGCGCGTGCGCGGGCTGCTGGACCTCTTCAAGGACGTCGCCGACTACAAGACCGCGCAGCGGGCCGAGATCGAGTCGCAGGGCTACACGATCATCGCCAACATCGGCAACAGCGCAGGGGACCTGACGGGCGGCCACGCCGAGCGGACCTTCAAGCTGCCGGACTACGACGGACAGCTCTCGTAGCGCCCCGCCCCGTTCCGGGCGCCCGGAACGGGCCACGGCCGAGGGGCCGGTGCTGTGCAGTGTGCAGCACCGGCCCCTCGGCCGTGGCGTGTCGTGCGCCGGCTTCGCGCCGCCGGAGGCTCACGCCTCCTTGTGCAGGTTCGGCCCGGCACCGCCGGCCGCCTGCTCGATCGGCGGGGCGTCCGGCAGCGCGGACTTCTCCTCACCGCGGAAGGTGAAGGTCTGCGCTTCTCCCTCGCCCTCGGTGTCCACGACCACGATCTGGCCGGGGCGCACCTCGCCGAAGAGGATCTTCTCCGAGAGGGTGTCCTCGACCTCGCGCTGGATGGTGCGGCGCAGCGGCCGGGCGCCCATCACGGGGTCGTAGCCCTTCTTGGACAGCAGCTCCTTGGCGGACTGGGAGAGCTCGATGCCCATGTCCCGGTCCTTCAGCCGCTCGTCCACCTTGCTGATCATCAGGTCGACGATCCGCAGGATGTCGTTCGGCGTGAGCTGCGGGAAGA
Organism: Streptomyces sp. MS06; assembly: GCF_047200655.1. Taxonomy (NCBI): domain Bacteria; kingdom Bacillati; phylum Actinomycetota; class Actinomycetes; order Kitasatosporales; family Streptomycetaceae; genus Streptomyces; species Streptomyces sp. MS06. Next base: position 116,547 of record NZ_JBJZOJ010000006.1, on the reverse strand, counting down.
CCACCACGTCGTCGACGCGGTTGAGGAACTCGGGCCGGAAGTGCTGCTTGAGCTCGTCCGACACCTTGTTCTTCATGCGCTCGTAGTTGGTCTTCGTGTCGCCCTGGGCGGCGAAGCCCAGGTTGAAGCCCTTGGAGATGTCCCGGGTACCGAGGTTGGTCGTCATGATGATGACCGTGTTCTTGAAGTCCACGACCCGGCCCTGGGAGTCGGTCAGGCGACCGTCCTCCAGGATCTGCAGCAGCGAGTTGAAGATGTCCGGGTGGGCCTTCTCGACCTCGTCGAAGAGGACGACCGAGAACGGCTTGCGGCGCACCTTCTCGGTGAGCTGGCCGCCCTCCTCGTAGCCCACGTAACCGGGGGGCGAACCGAAGAGCCGCGACACCGTGTGCTTCTCGCTGAACTCCGACATGTCGAGGGAGATCAGCGCCTCCTCGTCGCCGAAGAGGAACTCGGCCAGCGCCTTGGAGAGCTCGGTCTTACCGACACCGGACGGGCCGGCGAAGATGAACGAGCCACCGGGCCGCTTGGGGTCCTTCAGGCCGGCGCGCGTGCGGCGGATCGCCTTGGACAGCGCCTTGACGGCGTCGTTCTGGCCGATGACCCGCTTGTGCAGCTCCTCCTCCATGCGGAGCAGGCGGCTGGACTCCTCCTCGGTCAGCTTGAAGACCGGGATGCCGGTGGCCGTGGCGAGGACCTCGGCGATCAGATCGCCGTCGACCTCGGCGACGACGTCCATGTCGCCGGCCTTCCACTCCTTCTCCCGCTTGGCCTTGGCGGCCAGGAGCTGCTTCTCCTTGTCGCGCAGGGAGGCGGCCTTCTCGAAGTCCTGCGAGTCGATCGCGGACTCCTTGTCGCGGCGGACACCGGCGATCTTCTCGTCGAACTCGCGCAGGTCCGGCGGTGCGGTCATCCGGCGGATACGCATCCGCGAACCGGCCTCGTCGATCAGGTCGATCGCCTTGTCCGGCAGGAAGCGGTCCGAGATGTACCGGTCGGCCAGGGTGGCGGCCTGGACCAGCGCCTCGTCGGTGATGGAGACCCGGTGGTGGGCCTCGTACCGGTCGCGCAGGCCCTTGAGGATCTCGATGGTGTGCGGCAGGGACGGCTCGGCGACCTGGATCGGCTGGAAGCGGCGCTCGAGGGCCGCGTCCTTCTCCAGGTGCTTGCGGTACTCGTCCAGGGTGGTGGCACCGATGGTCTGCAGCTCACCGCGGGCCAGCATCGGCTTGAGGATGCTGGCGGCGTCGATGGCACCCTCGGCGGCACCCGCACCGACGAGCGTGTGCAGCTCGTCGATGAACAGGATGATGTCGCCGCGGGTGCGGATCTCCTTGAGCACCTTCTTCAGGCGCTCCTCGAAGTCGCCGCGGTAGCGGGAGCCGGCGACCAGGGCGCCGAGGTCGAGGGTGTAGAGGTGCTTGTCCTTGAGGGTCTCGGGCACCTCGCCCTTGACGATGGCCTGGGCCAGGCCCTCCACGACGGCGGTCTTGCCGACGCCGGGCTCACCGATCAGCACCGGGTTGTTCTTGGTCCGGCGGGACAGCACCTGCATGACCCGCTCGATCTCCTTCTCGCGCCCGATGACCGGGTCGAGCTTGGATTCGCGGGCGGCCTGGGTGAGGTTCCGGCCGAACTGGTCGAGGACCAGGGACGTCGAGGGCGTGCCCTCGGCGGGACCGCCGGCGGTGGCGGCCTCCTTGCCCTGCTGGTAGCCGGAGAGCAGCTGGATGACCTGCTGCCGCACCCGGTTGAGATCGGCACCCAGCTTGACCAGGACCTGGGCGGCGACGCCCTCGCCCTCGCGGATCAGGCCGAGCAGGATGTGCTCCGTGCCGATGTAGTTGTGGCCCAGCTGGAGCGCCTCGCGGAGCGACAGCTCCAGGACCTTCTTGGCACGGGGGGTGAAGGGAATGTGGCCGGACGGGGCCTGCTGACCCTGCCCGATGATCTCCTCCACCTGCTGGCGGACCGCCTCGAGCGAAATCCCGAGGCTCTCCAGGGCCTTAGCGGCGACACCCTCACCCTCGTGGATCAGGCCCAGAAGGATGTGCTCGGTGCCGATGTAGTTGTGGTTGAGCATCCGGGCTTCTTCCTGAGCCAGGACGACAACCCGCCGCGCGCGGTCGGTGAACCTCTCGAACATCGTTAATCGCTCCTCAGAGCGGTCAGGCAGTTAGGGGAACTTCCCCTCCCTGTCCTTCCGCAGCTTAGTCCCGCAAGCGGGGACCGCTCATTCCAACTGCCGACACCGTCCTTGGCCTCCTGACCCCGTGCGCCGACATCTGCTCCAACCCGATGGTGCGAGACGATGTTCCCGCAGGCCAGACAGATACCCCAGTCGCCAGTACGCCGATGGCGAACGTGAGACGTCCGGACCTGCGTGTCGCCCCCTCCCACTAGGGATGTCTTACCCGCTCGGACTGACACTCCATGCCGCGCGCGCCGGTTCCCTCCGCTACGGGCGAACAGCCTTGCGCCGTCCCGCACCCCCGCGAGCACCCCCGCGCCCGCACTCTGCGCACAAATCGGCGCACCCAGCGTAACCCCGGCGGCCTTCCGGCGGTTGCACTTGGCATGGTCGGCCCAGTCACCCCGCGGCCCGTGGTCCCCCTGCCGCGCCGAGCGCCCGGATCGGGCGGACGGGCAGGTGGGCAGTCGGGCGGGCAGGCGCGTCGCTGGTACGAGGACGCCCTGGGGTGGCCGACGCTGCCCGGGGAGCCGCTGAGGCTGCGCGTGGGGCCCCGCTTCGACGTGCTGGACGTACCGGCCGAGGCGGGCCGCGCCGCGCTCCGGCACCTGGCACCCGGTTCCCCGGTGGCGCTGCACGGCGGGCGGATGATGCTGCTGGTGGCCGCCGGGAGCGCGGAGGAGGTGCCGGGGCTGCTGGACTGGCTGCAGTGGGGCGGTCTACCGCTGGACGTGCTGGCGCTGGGCGAGGGCGCCGAGCTGCGGGCGCCGCTGCCGCCCGGCCGGGAGCCGACGGCCGCGACGGACCACGGGACGGCCGAGGAATGCCGTTCCGCAGACCGCGGGGCAGTCGAGGAGTGCGGGGAAGCCGGGGACCGCGGGGCGGCCGAGGAGCGCCGGACCGGGGCGGCCGGGGACGGGCCGGTTCTCCTTCCGCCCGACCGGCGGCCGGGCCCGGCACGGCGTGCGGAACCACCGCAGGGGGCCGCGGTGTGGCTGCGGCCCCCTGTGCCGGGGTGCGGGGCCGGGGCCTCGCTGCCGACCCTGTCGGCGCTGGGTGCCGGCGCGGGCACCCCCGATCTCGTACGGCTGGTGGACACGGTGGCCACGCAGTGCCACCGCATCCGGCTGCGGCGCGACCGCGCTCAGCCGTTGGCCTTCTCGTAGGCCTCGCGAATGGAAGCCGGAACGCGACCGCGGTCGTTGACCTCGTATCCGTTCTCCTTCGCCCAGGCGCGGATCGCCGCGGTGTCCGGGCTGCTGCTGGAAGCGGCGCGCTTTCCGCGTCCGCCGGAGGAGCGGCCACCGGTGCGCCGGCCGCTCTTGACATACGGCCCGAGAAGGCCGCGCAGCTTGTCCGCATTGGAGGTCGTGAGGTCGATCTCGTAGGTCTTGCCGTCCAGCGCGAACGTCACGGTCTCGTCCGCCTCGCCGCCGTCGAGGTCGTCGACAAGAAGGACCTGAACCTTCTGTGCCACCGGATTTCCTTTCATCGATAACGTGAGGACCCGGGGGCCTGCGGCGGCCGCCGTTCCGCCGCGCCCCTGTTATATGCAGTACTGCAGTACGTCGGAAAGCAAACCGCTTTTGCTGGAAAAACACAAACCCTAGGCAGAGTCCGGCACCCGCACCCGCTCCGGAAACGTGCGCGTTTCGGACATAGGCCACCGGGGCAAGGCGTGCCGGGGTCAATAGGGGACCGATCCGGGTCCGCGGAACGATCACAGATGCAGAAGCATCCGGCTGTTGCCCAAGGTGTTCGGTTTCACCCGTTCGAGACCGAGGAACTCCGCGACGCCCTCGTCATAGGAACGCAGGAGCTCCGCGTACACATCGCGGTCGACGGGTGTCTCGCCGATCTCCACGAAGCCGTGCCTGCCGAAGAAGTCGACTTCGAAGGTCAGGCAGAAAACGCGGCGAACACCCAGCCAGCGCGCGGTCTGCAGCAGCTTCTCCAGCACCCGGTGGCCGACGCCGGCGCCCTTCAGTCCGGCCTTCACGGCGAGAGTGCGGACTTCCGCGAGGTCTTCCCACATCACGTGCAGCGCGCCGCAGCCGACCACCTCGGCGTTGTCGTCGCGTTCCGCCACCCAGAACTCCTGGATGTCCTCGTAAAGCGTCACCGTCGCTTTGTCGAGCAGGATGCCCTCGCGGACGTAGGCGTCGAGGAGTGCGCGCACGGCAGCGACATCGCCGGTTCGGGCCCGCCGGACGGTGATGGCTTTAGCGGCGGCTTCGGGGGTTGTGGCGGAGGGGCTCTCTGCTGCCATGAGCGGACGCTATCGCCCGTCGCCCTCCGCTGCCGAACCGGGGTTCTGCCCGGCGGCTTCCCCGCCTTCCCCGCCTTCCCCGTCGCGAACGATGCGCAGCGCATCTCGCAGCGCCTGCCGCTGTTCGTCGCTCATCATGCCGAAGAAGGCGACGAGGGCGGCGGCGGGGTTGTCGCTCTGCGTCCAGGCGTCGTTCATCAGCGCGGCCGCGTAGGCGGCCCTGGTCGAGACCGCCTCATATCGATAGGCCCGACCTTCCGCTTCGCGGCGCACCCAGCCCTTCTGATGGAGATTGTCCAAAACGGTCATGACCGTGGTGTACGCGATCGACCGTTCCTTCTGGAGGTCTTCGAGGACTTCCCGAACAGTGACTGGGCGGTTCCACTTCCACACCCGCGTCATGACGGCGTCTTCGAGTTCTCCCAATGGGCGAGGCACAGCTCAGAACAATAGTGGGAGGGACCGGCATTGGCCTGTCGGACGTGCGCACAACCGTCAAACAAGAACGAAAGGGGCGTACGACTCGGCGCCGCGTGTGCGTGCGGAGTCGTACGCCCCCGACGGGACGGGAGGACGGTCAGGCGTCGGAGTCGGCGGGTGCCCGGCGGGCGCCGTTCGCGCGCGCGAGCACGGCGTCGACGGCCGCGTCCTCCTTGGCCTTGTTGGCCCCGCCCTGGCTCTTCACGATCACCCGGACCAGGCCGATGAAGAACGCGGCCATCACGATCGGGGGCACAAGGGCGGAGACGTAGTCCATGGCTCCAGGGTAGCCAGCCGGATCGGTGGCTTTCGGGTGGGGTGGGGTGATTCAGACCGCGGCGAGCTTCTCGGGCGGGTCGGCGGGCGGTGGTGCCGGCTTGCGGCGCGGGAAGACCTCGCCGGGCGTGGGCACGGGCCGCCGGGCGGGCTCCGGGCGCGGCGCGGGCTCCGGGCGCGGCGCGGCGGGCGCGGGCCGCTTCGCCGGGTCCCGGCGGGGCTGCTCGTCCCGGTCCGGCTGTTCGGCGGGGTCCTCGGCACCCGAACGCCCCCCGGGAAGGGCCAGCAGGCGGGTCCGGGAGGCGGGCACCCGGGCGGCGGGCGCCGCGCCCCGGCTTCCGGCGGCCCGGGCGAGCCGCGCGCGCACATCCTCTTCGGCGAGGGGTCGGCAGCGGTCCAGGAGGGCGGCCGCCACGGGGTTGCCGCGCAGGGCGCGCAGGGCGGCGAGGTCGTCGGGGCCGGGGCGGTGTCCGGCGCCCAGCGCTTCCTCCAGCAGGTCGAGGTAGCCGATCGCGGTGCCGGGGAGCGCGGCGCGGTAGCGGCCGAGGTCGGCCACCAGGAAGGCGCGCAGCCGGGCGGCCTCCCGCATCGCCTCGTCGAGCGACTCGGCGAGGCGGAGGCAGTCCTGGACGTCCTCGGCCGACGGGCGGCCGGTTTGGAGGGCGAGGGCGAGGGCGCGGCGGAGCACACGCAGCTCCTGCACGCCGAACGCCATGCCGCCGCGGGATCCATGAGGCGTGGGCATGCGGCGACAGTACGCGCTAATCAGACAAACACGACGCGGTGGACGGGTGTGGCGCGGAGCAGCCACCCGGGTGGGCGCGGCACGCCCCCCTCACCGCGCGCCCCCGGCGCGCGGCGCACCCCCGCGGCGCACCCCCGCGGCGCGGCGGGCCGCGCACCCTGCGGGCTCCGGGCGGCGGGCCGCGGGGAGCGCCGTCACATCCGCGAGACGTTGCGTTCGTAGACCAGCCGGAGACCGATCAGCGTCAGCCACGGCTCGTGCTCGTCGATCACCGACGACTCCCCGAGCACCGTGGGCGCCAACCCGCCCGTCGCGATCACCGTCACGTCCTCGGGGTCGTCCGCGAGCTCCCGTGCCATCCGGTCCACGACCCCGTCGACCTGGCCGGCGAACCCGTACACGATCCCGGCCTGCATCGCCTCGACCGTGTTCTTGCCGATGACGCTGCGCGGCCGGGCCAGCTCGATCTTGCGCAGCTGGGCGCCCTTGACCCCCAGCGCGTCGACGGAGATCTCGATGCCGGGCGCGATGACCCCGCCGACGTACTCGCCGCGCGCGCTGACCGCGTCGAACGTCGTCGCCGTGCCGAAGTCGACGACGATCGCCGGGCCGCCGTACATGTCGACGGCCGCGACGGCGTTGATGATGCGGTCGGCGCCGACCTCCTTGGGGTTGTCGGTGAGGATGGGCACGCCCGTCTTCACACCGGGCTCCACCAGGACGGCCGGCACGTCGCCGTAGTAGCGCCGGGTCACCTCGCGCAGCTCGTGGAGCACGGACGGCACGGTCGCGCAGATGGCGATGCCGTCGATGCCGTCGCCCAGCTCGTCGCCGAGCAGCGGGTGCATGCCCATCAGGCCCTGGAGCAGGACGGCCAGCTCGTCCGCGGTGCGGCGGGAGTCCGTGGAGATGCGCCAGTGCTCGACGATGTCGCGGCCGTCGAACAGGCCCAGGACGGTGTGCGTGTTCCCGACGTCGATCGTGAGGAGCATGGCTACTGCTCCGCCTTGCGCAGGTCCAGGCCGATGTCCAGGATCGGCGAGGAGTGGGTGAGGGCGCCGACGGCGAGGAAGTCGACACCGGTCTCGGCGTAGGCGCGGGCGTTGTCCAGCGTGAGCCTGCCGGAGGCCTCCAGCAGGGCCCGTCCGCCGACGATCGCCACGGCCTCCTCGCACTCGCCGGGGGTGAAGTTGTCCAGCAGGATCAGGTCGGCGCCCGCGTCCACCACCTCGCGGAGCTGGTGCAGGGTGTCGACCTCGACCTCGATGGGCACCTCCGGGAAGGCCCTGCGCACCGCCTGGAAGGCCTGGGCGACCCCGCCCGCGGCGATGACGTGGTTGTCCTTGACCAGGGCCGCGTCCGACAGGGACATGCGGTGGTTGACGCCGCCGCCGCAGCGGACCGCGAACTTCTCCAGGGAGCGCAGGCCCGGCGTGGTCTTGCGGGTGTCGCGCACCCTCGCCCTGGTGCCGTCCAGGGCGTCCGCCCAGGCTCGGGTGGCGGTGGCGATGCCCGACAGGCGGCACAGCAGGTTCAGGGCGCTGCGCTCGGCGGTGAGCAGGTCGCGGGTGCGCGTGGTGACCGACAGCAGCTTCTGCCCGGCGTCGACGCGGTCGCCGTCGTCGACGTGCCGCTCGACCTCGAACTCGTCGGTGCAGACGACCGAGATCACCGACTCGGCGATCCGCAGGCCGGCCACCACACCGGCCTCTCGGGCGACGAAGTCGGCCGTCGCCACCGCCTCCGCGGGGATGGTCGCGACGGTCGTCACGTCCACACCGTGGTCGAGGTCCTCCTGGATGGCGAGGTGCGCGAGGTCCTCGACCTCGACCGGGTCGAGGCCGGCGTCGGTCAGCAGCCCGGCGAGAGCGGGGTCGAGGCCGCACTCGGCGTACTCCGCGTGCTCGGCGTGGTCGTCGTGGTCCTGGTGGCCGCCCTCGGCGTCCGCGCCGCAGGCACAGCCGCCGCCGCAGCCGCCGGTCGGGGCGAGGGGAAGGTCGGTGTCGCTCACTGGTGTCACTGCTCCTGGGGACGCTGGGTCGGGGGGAAGTCTGCGGTGTCGGTGGTGCGCACGGCCAGCGTGCGGTCCGGATTCAGCCGTACCACGATGTGGCGGCGCCAGTGCCCGTCGTCGCGGTCGGCGCGGTCCTCGCGCCAGTGGCAGCCGCGGGTCTCCTCCCGCAGCAGGGCGGCGGCGACCAGCACACGGGCGACGCACAGCAGGTTGGTGGCCTCCCAGGTGTCGACGCCCGGCTCCGCGGTCTTGCCGTTCTCGTCCAGGGCTTCCCGGGCCTCGGCGTGCAGCCGCTGCAGCCGGTCGGCGGCCTGCCGCAGGGAGCCGGCCGACCGGAGCACTCCCGCGCCGTCCGTCATGGTCCGCTGGATCGCGAACCGCGACTCGGGGGCGAGCAGGGGGTGCGCGGGGGTTTCCGGGTACGGGACCGGTCGCGGCAGGCGCCCGCCGGTACCGCCCCCGGCAGCGCCCCCGGTCCGGCCTGGCGCGCTGCCGGGCTCGGCCGCGGTCTCGGGCTCGGCGGTGGGCTCGGCCGCGGTCTCGGCGGTGGACGCGATGTCGGCGGCGATGCGCTCGGCGTAGACGAGGCCCTCCAGGAGGGAGTTCGACGCGAGCCGGTTCGCACCGTGCACGCCGGTGCAGGCGACCTCGCCGCAGGCGTACAGGCCGGGCACGGTGGTCCGGCCGTGCGCGTCGGTGCGCACTCCGCCGGAGGCGTAGTGGGCGGCCGGCGCCACCGGGATCGGCTCGCGCACCGGGTCGATGCCGTGGGCGCGGCAGGCGGCGAGGATGGTGGGGAAGCGGTGCTCCCACATCTCGGCGCCGAAGTGCCGGGCGTCCAGGAACATGTGCGCGGCACCCTGCTCCTGCATGCGCCGCGTGATGCCCTTGGCGACGATGTCCCGCGGCGCCAGCTCGGCCAGTTCGTGCTGCCCGACCATGAACCGCACGCCGTCGGCGTCGACGAGGTGGGCGCCCTCGCCCCGTACCGCCTCGGAGACCAGCGGCTGCTGGCCCTCGGCGTCCGGGCCCAGGAACAGCACCGTCGGGTGGAACTGGACGAACTCCAGGTCCGAGACCTCGGCGCCGGCGCGCAGCGCGAGCGCGACCCCGTCCCCCGTCGACACCGACGGGTTGGTGGTCGCCGAGAACACCTGCCCCATGCCGCCGGTCGCGAGGACCACGGCGGGCGCGTGCACGGCGCCCACGCCGTCGTGCTGGCCCTCCCCCATCACGTGCAGGGTCACGCCCGCGGTGCGGCCCTCGGCGTCCGTGAGCAGGTCCAGTACGAGGGCGTTCTCCACGGTGCGCAGTCCGCCCCGCGGACCGCCGCCGTCCCCGGCGGGCCGCGCTCCGCGCCCGGCACCGGCCGCACGGACCGCCGCGACCAGGGCGCGGGAGATCTCCGCGCCGGTCGCGTCGCCGCCCGCGTGCGCGATGCGGCGGCGGTGGTGGCCGCCCTCCCGGGTGAGCTGGATGCCGCCGGCCGCGTCGGTGTCGAAGTGGGCGCCGGTGGACATCAGCCGGCGGACCGCGTCGGGTCCCTCGGTGACCAGGATCCGCACGGCCGTCTCGTCGCACAGCCCCGCGCCCGCGACCAGGGTGTCGTCGAGGTGCTGCTCGGGGGTGTCGCCCTCGCCGAGGGCCGCCGCGATGCCGCCCTGCGCCCAGCGGGTGGAGCCGTCGTCGAGCCGGGCCTTGGTGACGACGACGGTGCGCAGGCCGGCGGCCTCGCAGCGCAGCGCCGCGGTCAGGCCGGCGACACCGGAGCCGACGACGACCACGTCCGCGGAGACGGACCAGCCCGGGGCGGGCGCGTGCAGTCGTATGCCTGTGGTCGTCACGAGGCGGCTCCGAAGGTGAGGGGGAGGTTGTCGATCAGCCGGGTCGTGCCGACCCGGGCGGCGACGGCGAGGACGGCCTCGCCGGTGAAGTCGTCCGCGATCTCGGTGAAGTCGGACGGGTCGACGAGGGCGAGGTAGTCCAGCGCCAGCGGCGGCACCAGCCGGGCGGCCTCGTCCAGGACCAGGCGGGCCGCGGCCCGCACGGCCGCCGGTCCTCCCGGTACGGCCCTGGCCATGGCGTGTGTGTCGGCGGCCGCGCGGGACTCGCCGAGGGCGCTGAGCGCCTCGGCACGGGCCTGCGTGGCGGGCAGCTCGCGGGCCCGGGCGCGCAGCGCCTCCTGCGCCGCGTGCCGGTCGCCGCCGGCGAACAGCGCCTGGGACAGGGCGAGCGCGGTGCGCCGCTCCGCCGCCGAGAGGTAGCGGTTTCGGCTGGACAGGGCGAGCCCGTCCTCCTCGCGCACGGTGGGCACCGCGACGACGTCGACGCCGAAGTTCAGGTCGCGCACCATACGGCGGATCAGGGCGAGCTGCTGGGCGTCCTTCTGCCCGTACAGCGCGGTGTCCGGGCGGGTGAGGTGGAGCAGTTTGGCGACGACGGTGAGCATGCCGTCGAAGTGGCCGGGGCGCGAGGCGCCCTCCAGGCGCTCCCCCATGGGGCCCGCGCTGATCCGGACCTGGGGTTCGCCGCCCGGGTAGACCTCCTCCACCGACGGCGCGAAGACCACGTCGGCGCCCGCCTGCTCGGCGACCTTCAGGTCGGCCTCCAGGGTGCGCGGGTAGCGGTCCAGGTCCTCGCCCGCTCCGAACTGGAGCGGGTTGACGAACACCGTGACGACGACCTCGCCGTCCGGGCCGGCGATCTCGCGGGCGGTGCGCACCAGGGTGGCGTGGCCCTCGTGCAGGGCGCCCATGGTCATCACGGCGACGCGGGGGCCGGTACGCGGGCGGTCGTTCAGGTCGCCGGCGGTGCGCAGCAGAGCGGCGGTCATCGGGCACCCCCTCCGGGGCCGTCGGTGTCGCCCGGCCCGTCCGGGCCGTCCGCGTCCTCGGGGCGCGCGGTGCCGTCCGGGCGTGCGGTGCCGTCCGGTCCGTCCGGGCGTGCGGTGCCGTCCGGGCCGTCCGGACGCTGCGGAGCGTCCGGACGCTGCGGGCCGGCCGTTCCGCGGGCGCGGTCGGACGCGGCGGGACCGCCGGCCCCGTGGGCGAGCACGCCCAGCAGGTCCTCGGCGAGCTCCGGCTTCAGCAGTCCGTGGGCGAGCGCCCGGTCGGCGGTCGCACGCGCCATCGCCAGGTACCCGGCGACGGTCTGCGGGGCGTGCCTGCGCAGCTCCGTCACGTGCGCCGCGACCGTGCCCGCGTCCCCCCGCGCGACGGGACCGGTGAGGGCCGCGTCACCGGAGCGCAGGGCGTTGTCGAGGGCGGCGCCGAGCAGCGGGCCGAGCATCCGGTCCGGGGCCGCCACCCCGGCGTCCCGCAGCAGCTCCATGGCCTGTGCCACCAGCGTGACCAGGTGGTTCGCGCCCAGCGCGAGTGCCGCGTGGTACAGCGGGCGCTGCTCCTCGGCGATCCACTCCGGCTCACCGCCCATCTCGATGACCAGGGCCTCGGCGGCCAGCCGCAGCTCCTGGGGCGCGGTCACCCCGAACGAGCAGCCGGCCAGGCGCTGCACGTCGACCGGGGTGCCGGTGAACGTCATGGCCGGGTGCAGGGCCAGCGGGAGCGCGCCCGCGCGCAGGGCGGGTTCCAGTACCCGCGCGCCGTACCGCCCGGAGGTGTGCACGAGGAGCTGTCCGGGCCGCACGGCGCCGGTCTCGGCGAGCCCCGCAACGAGCCCGGGCAGCACGTCGTCCGGGACGGTCAGCAGCACCAGGTCGGCGTGGCTCAGGACGTCGGCCGGCGCCATCAGCGGCACCTCGGGGAGCAGCTGCGCCGCCCGCCGCCGGGAGGCGTCGGACACTCCCGACACGGCCACCGGGCGGTGTCCGGCGAGCCGGAGGGACGCCGCCAGCACGGGGCCCACCCGCCCGGCGCCCACGACGCCGACGGTGAGCCGCGCGGGGCGGTCACTGGGATCTGGCTGTTGGCTTGTACTCACGCGACGGTGGCCTTCCCGTTCCAGTCCGCTCCGGGTACCGGACGATTTCTCGTCATGTTAACGCGATCTGTTCGAGCGGTCTCCGTTCGTCCACAGGCTGTGGGCTTCCGCACGTCCGGCACCCCGCACGGCACGGCGCGCCCGCTCGCGGGGGAACCGCCGGTCGGAGCGGTCCCGGAGGTCGTGGGGATCCGGCACGCGCCCGCTCGCGGGGGAATCAGCCGCCCGGCCGCGGGAAAACCGGGCTGCCCGCCCGGCACGGCAGCAGGCATGATCCGGGGCATGACCGACACGGCACAGCACGACGAGGAAGGTCCGACGGCCCCGCCGCTGGACGAGCGGCGGATCGCCGCCCAGCGAACGGCACGGCGCACCCTGTCCCGGGCCGGCTTCACCCGGTCGATCCGCGAGCGGCTCGCCCACCTCCAGGAGGCGGCCGGACAGGTGTACGACCTGGACGGGCCCCCGGACGTCTACGGCAACCGCGTCGTGGAGTCGCTGGAGGAGCGGGTCGCCGGACTGCTGGGCACCGAGGCGGCCGCGTTCTTCCCGACGGGCACGATGGCGCAGCAGGTCGCGCTGCGCTGCTGGGCGGGCCGCACCGGCGACACCGCCGTCGCCCTGCACCCGCTCGCCCACCCCGAGGTGCACGAGCGCGGCGCCCTCACCGCGGTCAGCGGACTCCGCACCGTGCACCCGACCAGGGAGCCGCGGCTGCCGACGGCCGAGGAGGTGCGCGACTTCCCGGAGCCCTTCGGGACGCTGATGCTGGAACTCCCCCTCCGGGACGCCGGATTCGTGCTGCCCACCTGGGAGGAACTGACCGAGGTCGTCGAGGCGGCCCGGGAGCGGGACGCGGTGGTCCACTTCGACGGCGCGCGCCTGTGGGAGTCCACCACCCACTTCGGCCGCCCCCTCGACCGGATCGCCGGCCTGGCCGACAGCGTCTACGTGTCGTTCTACAAGTCCCTCGACGGCCTCGGCGGCGCCGCGCTCGCCGGCCCCCGCACGCTGACCGAGGAAGCGAAGACCTGGCGGCACCGCTACGGCGGGCTGCTGTTCCAGCAGTTCCCCACGGCGCTGTCGGCCCTCGTCGGCCTGGAGCGCGAGCTGCCCCGGCTGCCCTCGTACGTGGCCGGTGCACGCATGGTCGCCGCCGCCCTGCGCGAGGGGTTCGCCGAGGCGGGGACGGCGTGGGCGCGGGTGCACCCGCAGGAGCCGCACACCCACCAGTTCCAGGTCTGGCTGCCGTACGAGCCCGAGGTCCTCGTCGAGGCGGCGGTGCGACAGGCGGAGGAGACCGGGACGCTGCTGTTCGGCGGGGTGTGGTCGCGCGGCGGTCCGGGACTGTCGTTCACCGAGGTCTCGGTGCGGGCCGCGGGCCTGGAGTGGACCGCGGACGACGTCCGGGCCGCGGTCGGCGCCTTCGCCGGGCGCCTGGCGGAGCTCAGCAGCCGCCCGTAGCGCGGGAGGCGCGGACGAGGCGGCGCAGCCGGCGGCCCGGCACCCGGCGCCACCGTCCGCGGCCGGGCTCCCCGCGGCCCGGCTCCCCGCGGCCCGGAGGGTCGGCGGGCACGGCGTCCGGCACGGCGTCCGGGCCCGGGGCACCGGAACCCTCCTGCCCGCCCCGGGGGCCGTCCCGGCCGGAGCCGTCCCGTACTCGGGCCCGCAGGCCGTCCGGGGCGGTGCCGCGCAGTTCGCGCACGGCCTGCCAGGCTTCCGGGCCGGGCGCGGGCGGCCGGAGCGCGCCGTGCGGCCGGCCGTGCCGGAGGTCGAGGAGGTACTGCTGGGTGATGCTCATGGCGATCCGCCCGTCGGTAGGGGTGAGCCGGCTACGGCCTCGGCGAGGGGGAGGCTGCTCCGGAAGGCTCCGCGGCCGCCCCGGCGATCCCACGGTGCGCCCGGCCGCCGGGGAAGTCCCGTCGTTTGACGGTCCGCGTCAAACGACGGGGGCGCTGTCGGTGGCCGGGTGCACCATGGGGGCATGAGCGTGAGCATCGACATCGGCGGACTGCCCCCGGACCGCGTCCGGGTCGTGCCCTCACCGCTGGCAGAGCTGGGCATGGCCCTGCACGCGCTCAGCGAGCCGGGCCACCATCCGCACTCGCAGGGGTGGGCCACCGCGACCGCGGCCGGGCTGGAGGCGTGCCTCGCCGACCGGTTGTGCGAGGCGGACTTCCTGTGGCGCACGACGTTCTCCGACGTCTTCGCACCGTTTGCCGGGATTCCCGGCGGGAGCGCCGTGCCGGGTGCCACCCTCGCCGAGGAGCTCGACCTGCTGGACAAGCTGACGGACGACCAGTTCGCCCTGGCCGCACTGGAGTTCACCTGCCACGCCCCGTACGGCACGGGGCCCGAACCGAGCCCGCTGCGCGACGCGCCGACGCGGCGGCGCGCCCTGGACATGGCCGCGGCGCGCGGCAGCGTGCAGGAGCGGTTCGCCCGCAGGCTGCTGGACGACCCACCGGCGGTGCGGGCCTGGTTCCGGCAGCTCGTGGAGGACTGCGAGGAGGCGTTCTTCGCCGACGTCTGGGCCCGGGTCCGCCCCCAGCTCGCCGCGGACGCCCGGCACCGGACCGAACTCCTGCGCCGCAAGGGCCTCGCGGAGGCGCTCGCCTCGGTGTCCAGTGCGCTGACGCTGGACGAGGAGGCCGCGACGGTCACGGTCGACAAGCTCGTCGTGGGCCGGACGGCCACCGGTGGCGGCGGACTGGTGCTGGTGCCGACCAGCCTCGGGCGCCCGCATCTGACCGTGCTGCACCGCTACGGCTGGCAGCCCGCCCTGACCTACCCGGTCACCGGCACCCGCCCGCAGGCACCGACCGTCGAGCAGCTCACCCTCCGCCTGGACGCGCTGGCCCACCCGGTGCGGATGCGGCTGTGCCGGCAGCTCGCCCGCACCTCCCAGACCACGACCGAGCTGGCGCAGTCCCACGGCATGTCCGCTCCGGAGATATCCCGGCACCTGGGGCTGCTGAAGAAGGCCGGGCTGGTCACCACCCGGCGGCGCGGACGGTACGTCCTGCACCAGTTGGACATGGGCACGGTGGCCCGGCTGGGCAGCGACTTCCTGGAGGGCATACTGCGCTAGCGTCCGCCGCGCGGACCGCGCCCGGGGCACCGCCCAGCAGGCTCCGGCGGACGATCCCGGACCCTTCCGCGGTCAGCCCGCCCCCACGGGCGGGGCACCCGCGGACAGGGGACGGTGGACGAACCACGGATCGGCGGGGAACCGCGAATAGGCGGCGCCGCCATCGGGCCAGGGCGCGGCTCCGACGGGCGTCCTGCCGCCGTGCCGCACGCCGTTGTCCGCCGTCACCACCGCCGGCGCACGGTCGGCGGCCACGGTCGGCGGCCACGGTCGGCGACCGCTGCCGGCGACCGCTTGCCGGCGGCGCCTCGGCCGGTCTCCGGTCAGTCGCAGCGGATGTGCCGGACGCTCACCGCGGTCTGCCGCAACCGCGTCCGCAACCGCCCCTCCCTGTTGGGCCTGAGCGTCAGCCCCGCCAGCACGGCGATCCGGTCGGCGGTCTTCGGCACGGTGGAGTGGTCGGTCCACAGATGCTCGGCGAACTCCGGCTCCCGCAGCCGTTCCAGGCAGCGGTCCAACCGCTGCACCGCCCAACTCTCCGGCCGGGGACCGGTGTTCCTCGTCCCGAGGCGCCCGAGCAGGTGGCCGGGGCCGCGCTCGCGCAACCGCTTCAGCACCGTCTCGCGCTCGGCGAGCAGCGTGAAGTGCTTGACGTCGTGGCCGAGTTCGCGCAGCCGCCCCACCGTCTCGGCGTAGTGGCCGGAGTCCGTGACGGTCATCGGGGCGATCACCACACCGTCGTGCCCGGTGAGGGCGAGGTCGAGGACCTCGACGACCCCCTGCCGCCAGGACACCAGGTCCCGGAAGTCGTCCAGCAGGGGCTTTCCACCGCCCGCTCCCCTCAGTTCGGGCGGCAGCACGCGGCGCAGGCCGAAGCCGGCGAGCTCGGGGTCGCAGACGACGCTGCCCGGCAGGCGTCGACGTATCTCGTGTGCGGTCTGTGTCTTGCCGCCCCCGAAGGGGCCGTTGATCCACAGGAGCATGCGCAGACCCTACCGACGCCCGCCGCGCCGGTCAGCCCTGTCCGCCGGCCCGGACCAGACCGGTCTCGTACGCCAGCACGACCACCTGCACGCGGTCCCTGAGACCCAGCTTGGTGAGGATGCGTCCGACGTGCGTCTTCACCGTCGCCTCGGACAGCACCAGCCGGGCCGCGATCTCCCCGTTCGACAGTCCCTGGGCGACCAGCACCATGACCTCGCGTTCGCGGTCGGTGAGCCGGTCCAGCTCCTCGCGCCGGGGCTCGCGGCCGGTGGTCGGCAGCATCGGGGCGAACCGGTCGAGCAGCCGCCGGGTGGTGGAGGGCGCGACGACCGCGTCGCCGCTGTGCACGGCGCGGATCGCGCCGAGCAGGTCGCCCGGCGGCACGTCCTTGAGCATGAAACCGGAGGCTCCCGCCTTCAGTCCGGAGAAGGCGTACTCGTCGAGGTCGAACGTGGTCAGGATGAGCACCTTCGGCGGGTCCGGCTCGGCGCAGACGCGGCGGGTGGTCTCCACCCCGTCCAGCTTCGGCATGCGCACGTCCATGAGCACCACGTCGACGGCGGTGGAGCGCAGCACCTGGAGCGCCTCGACACCGTCGCCCGCCTCCGCGACGACCTCCATGTCGGGCTGGGCCGCGAGCACCATCCGGAACCCGGTGCGCAGCAGCACCTGGTCGTCGACGAGCATCACGCGGATCGTCATCGGGTTCCTCTTCCGTGGTCCGTGTCGGATGTCGGTGGCAAGCATGGCGGATGTCGGCGGCGAGCGCGGCGGAGCCGGCGCTCAGGCGGCCGGCTTGAGCGGCAGCAGGGCGCTGATGCGGAACCCGCCGCCGGGGCGCGGTCCGGCGTCCAGGGTGCCGCCGACCATGCCGACCCGCTCCCGCATGCCGATCAGGCCGTGGCCCCGGCCGTCGGTGCCGCCCTCCTCGCACAGCTCGTGCGGGGCGCCCTTGCCGTCGTCCTCGACGAGCAGTCCGAGGCCGTCGTCGAAGTAGACCAGGCGCACGCTGGCGCCGGTGTCGGGCCCGCCGTGCTTGCGGGTGTTGGTCAGCGCCTCCTGCACGATGCGGTACGCGGTCAGCTCGACACCGCTGGGCAGCGGGCGCGGGGTGCCCTCCACCCTGAAGTCGACGGGCAGCCCGGAGCCGCGGCACTGCTCGACCAGTTCCTCGATCTGCTCGACGTCGGGCTGCGGAACGTACTCGCCGGCCTCCTGGTGCTCGCCGGTGCGCAGCACGCCCAGCAGGCGGCGCATCTCGGCGAGGGCCTGGCGGCCGGTGGAGGAGATCGTCTCCAGCGCCTTCCTGGCCTGGTCCGGTGCCGTGTCGAGGACGAAGGCGGCGCCGTCGGCCTGCACCACCATCACCGACACGTTGTGCGCGACCACGTCGTGCAGCTCGCGTGCGATCCGGGCGCGTTCGGCGGCCACGGCCACCTTGGCCTGCGCCTCTCGCTCCTTCTCCAGCCGGGCGGCGCGCTCCTCCAGTTGCGCGAAGTACGCGCGGCGGGTGCGCAGGGCGTCGCCGAGGACCCAAGCGAGCGCGAACGGCACCGTCTGGAACATCACGATCGCCAGGTTGCCGGCCAGTCCCGTGCCCGCGTTCGGCCAGCGGATCTGGGCCACGGTCGCCGCGCCGAGTCCGGTGGCGAGGGCCAGCCTGGAGGCCCAGCGCTCACCGGTGGCGGCCACCGTGTAGACGATCACCAGCAGCGCGAAGTCGGCGGTCCGGATCCGCACGTCGAGGGCGAGCTGGGCGACGCCGAGCGCGACGGCCAGCAGCAGCATCTTCTCCGGCAGGCGCCGCCGCAGCGCGACCACCAGGGACAGCAGCAGCAGGAGCGGGTAGACCCGCCCCTGGGCGTGGCTGCCGGCCGTCTCCCGGTGCGTGTCCTCCACCATGGCCGAGATCACGAGCAGCACGACGGCCCAGAAGCCGTCGACCCACGTCGGGTGTCTGCGGAGGAAGTCGTAGAGGCGCTGCACGTAACCCAGAGTAGGAAAGCGTGGTGCGTGCAGGAGTCAACCGGAGGGCCGATACGTGCCCGGGGCGCGTACTCCGCAAGGTGGAGGTGGTGATCACCTGTACGCCTAGTCTGTGCGGGTCGCCGGCGCACCCGGACGTGTCGCCGGCACGCTGCGGGGCGCGCCGCGGGGCGTACGGCAGGAGGGGGCGCCGACCCGGGCGCGGTGCGGTGTGTGCGGAACACGGGCGGGGCAGGAAGCGAGGCGGGCAGTGGCGCGGAGCGAGGCGGCGGACCGGGTTCCGGGCGGGTGGCGCGGCTGGCGGGAGGCGGCACGGACGGCGCTGTACGGGCCGGACGGCTTCTACCGGCGGCCGGAGGGGCCGGCCGGGCACTTCCGCACGTCCGTGCATGCCTCGCCGCTGTTCGCGCGGGCCGTGGCGCGGCTGCTGTGCCGGGTCGACGAGTCGCTCGGCCGCCCCGACCCGCTGGACTTCGTCGACATGGCCGCCGGCCGGGGGGAGCTGGCGGCCGGGGTGCTCGCCGCGCTGCCCGCCGGGGTGGCCGCCCGTACCCGCGCCTGCGCCGTCGAGATCGCCGACCGGCCCGCGGGCCTCGACCCGCGCATCGGCTGGCGGCGCGAACCGCCGCGCGGGGTCACGGGGCTGCTGTTCGCCAACGAGTGGCTGGACAACGTGCCGGTGGACGTCGCCCAGGTGGATCCGGCCGGTACCGTCCGGCTGGTGCTCGTCGCACCCGACGGTGCCGAACGCCTCGGACCGCCGGTGTCGGGCGGGGACGCCGCGTGGCTGACGCGGTGGTGGCCGCTGCCGGCCGAGGAAGGGCTGCGGGCGGAGATCGGGTGGCCCCGGGACGCCGCCTGGGCGTCCGCCGTCGGCTGTCTGACGCGGGGGCTGGCGGTGGCCGTGGACTACGCGCACACGGCGGGCGCCCGCCCTGCGTTCGGCACGCTCACCGGTTTCCGGGAGGGCCGCGAGACGGCGCCGGTGCCGGACGGCTCCTGCGACATCACGGCACACGTGGCGCTGGACGCCTGTGCGGAGCGGGCGGAGGCCGAGACGCGCGTCCGGTGTCCGGCGCGCACCGAGGACACGCGGTCGGGGCGCACACTCCAGGTGCACCCCCCGCAGGCGCACGCCCCTTCGGGCCCGCGCCTGCTCACCCAGCGGGAGGCGCTGCACGAGCTGGGCCTCTCCGGCGCACGCCCTCCGATCGCCCTCGCGTCCACCGACCCCGCCGCCTATGTGCGCGCGCTCGCGGGCGCCGGCGAGGCCGCCGAACTCACCGCACCGGGCGGACTGGGCGACTTCGGGTGGCTGATCCAGCCGGTGGGCGTCCCGC
Organism: Streptomyces sp. MS06; assembly: GCF_047200655.1. Classification (NCBI taxonomy): domain Bacteria; kingdom Bacillati; phylum Actinomycetota; class Actinomycetes; order Kitasatosporales; family Streptomycetaceae; genus Streptomyces; species Streptomyces sp. MS06. The sequence goes on along the minus strand of NZ_JBJZOJ010000006.1, from coordinate 97,232 downwards.
CCGCCTGGTGAACGCCGCCCGGCGCCCGCTTGGGCCACGGCCGCGGCCGCGGCCGGACGGAACCCGCACGGCACAGCGGCGGGCCGCCGGGGGCGGACCGGCACCCCTGGCAGACCGGTCGGCCGGGGAGGCGGGCCGCCCGGCGAGACGCGCCGCCCGGGCAGACGCGCCGCCCGGGAAGGCGGGCCCGCGGTGGGGGCCTACTTGTCGATGTCGCCGACCACGAAGAACATCGACCCCAGGATCGCGACCATGTCCGCCACCAGCGTCCCGGGCAGCAGTTCGGTCAGCGCCTGGATGTTGTTGTACGACGCGGACCGCAGCTTGAGCCGGTACGGGGTCTTCTCGCCCTTGCTGACGAGGTAGTAGCCGTTGATCCCGAGAGGGTTCTCGGTCCAGGCGTAGGTGTGCCCCTCGGGTGCCTTCAGGACCTTCGGCAGGCGCTGGTTGATCGGGCCGGGCGGCAGCTCGGCCAGCCGGTCGAGACAGGCCCCGGCCAGGTCGAGCGCGTTGTGCGTCTGCTCCAGGAGGCACTCGAAGCGGGCGAGGCAGTCGCCCTCGCTCCGGGTCACCACCTTCAGGGTGTCCCGCAGCTCCCCGTAGGCGAGGTAGGGCTCGTCGCGGCGCAGGTCGAAGTCGACGCCGGAGGCGCGCGCCAGCGGACCGCTCACGCCGTAGGCGTGCACGGCCGCGGCGGTGAGGGCGCCCACGCCGCGCGTGCGCCCCCGGAAGATCTCGTTGCCGAGGACCAGGTCGTCGAAGACGTCCATGCGGGAGCGGACGGCCTCGACCGCGGCGCGCGCCCGGCCCGTCCAGCCGGCCGGCAGATCCTCCTTGAGGCCCCCGACCCGGTTGAACATGTAGTGCATACGGCCGCCGGAGACCTCCTCCATCACGTTCTGGAGCACCTCGCGCTCCCGGAACGCGTGGAACACCGGGGTGATGCCGCCCAGCTCCAGCGGATACGAGCCCAGGAACATCAGGTGGTTGAGCACCCGGTTCAGCTCGGCGAGCAGCGTCCGCGTCCACACCGCCCGCTCGGGGACCTCCATGCCGAGCATCCGCTCCACCGCGAGGACCACGCCCAGCTCGTTGGAGAACGCCGACAGCCAGTCGTGCCGGTTGGCGAGCACGATGATCTGCCGGTAGTCACGCGCCTCGAACAGCTTCTCCGCGCCGCGGTGCATGTAGCCGACCACCGGCTCGGCGCTCCTGATGCGCTCGCCGTCCAGCACCAGCCTCAACCGGAGCACGCCGTGCGTGGACGGGTGCTGCGGCCCGATGTTGAGCACCATGTCGGTGCTCTCCGCGGCGCCGCCGATGCCGACAGTGGTCTCCGTCGTGGGAGTCATGGCCACAGTCTCTCTTACGTACGCTGGCGGAATGGAGACGGGGAGCCCGCACGCCGTGGAGAACACCGGAGCCGAACCGGCATGGACGGCACTGCCGCCGGGCCTGCTGAGGATGCGGCGCATGCTGCTGGTGTGGTGGCTGGGCCTGCTCACCCTGGCCGCCGGGCTGCTGCCGGGCCTGCTCGCGGGGCCCGCCTGGGCGGCCCTCGCGCTGCTGCCGCTGGCGGCGGGGGCCTGGGGCTGGGTGCTGATCGGCCGCAACTGGCGCTCCTGGCGGTACGCCGAACGAGCCGACGACCTGCTGATCAGCCGGGGCGTGCTGTGGCGCGAGGAGACCGTCGTGCCGTACGGGCGCATGCAGCTCGTCGAGGTCACCTCCGGGCCGGTCGAACGGCGCTTCGGGCTGGCCAGTGTCCAGCTGCACACCGCGGCCGCCGCCACCGACGCGGCGATCCCCGGGTTGCCCCCGGCTGAGGCGGAACGCCTGCGGGACCGGCTCAGCGAGCTGGGCGAGGCCCGATCGGCGGGGCTGTGACGGCGCCGGGTGAGCGGGCGGGCGCGGCTGAGACCGCCAACGGGCCGATGACCACCACCGGGGACGAGAGGCCGGAGACCACCGCCGGGGAGCCGGCCGTGCCCGGGGGCGTGCCCGGGGGCGTGCCGCCGGGGTCGCGGCCGGTGGCCGAGCAGCGGCTCCATCCGGTGACACCGCTGCGACGGGCCTGGGCGCCCCTCGCGGTGGTCGCCGGGTGGGCCGTGCACGACCCGGACCAGGCCCAGCACCAGTTGGCCCGGCTGACCACGGCCACCCTTCTGATCGCACTGGCCGTGATCCTCCCGGCGGCGGCCCTGTACGGCTTCCTGACGTGGTGGTTCACCCATTTCGCGGTGACCGACTCCGAACTGCGCATCCGTACCGGCCTGCTGTTCCGGCGCACCGCGCACATCCGGCTCGAACGCCTCCAGGCGGTCGACGTCACCCAGCCGCTGCTCGCGCGGTTGGCGGGCGTGGCCAAGCTCAGGTTGGACGTCGTCGGCGCCGAGAAGAGGGACGAGTTGGCCTTCCTCGGGGAGCGTGAGGCGCGCGCGCTCCGCGCCGAGCTGCTGGCCCGCGCGGCGGGATTCGCGCCCGAGACGGCACACGAGGTCGGTGAGGCGCCGGCCCGCGAGCTGCTGCGCGTGCCCCCGCGCGTGCTGGCCGGCGCGCTGCTGCTGACGGGTGCCACCTGGGGCTCGCTGCTCGCCGCGCTCCTGGTACCGCCGCTGCTGTGGCTGGGAACCCACAACCTGTGGACGGTCCTCGCGGTCGCGGTGCCGCTGCTGGGGACGGCGGGGGCGAGCAGCGTGGGGCGGTTCGCCCGCGAGTACGACTGGACGGTGAGCGAGTCGCCGGACGGACTGCGCATCGACCACGGGCTGCTGGACCGGCTCCACGAGACGGTCCCGCCGGGCCGGGTGCAGACGGTGCGGCTGGTGGAGCCGCTGCTGTGGCGGCGGCTCGGCTGGGTGCGGGTGGAACTGGCCGTGGCCGGCTCGTCGAACTCGGTCCTGCTGCCGGTCGCGCCCCGCGGGATCGCCGAGTCCGTGGTCGCGCGGGTACTGCCCGGGGTGGCGGTTCCGCCGGACTCCGCGTTCGCCCGCCCGCCCCGGCGCGCCGGACGCTGCGTGCCCGTGTGGTGGCGCGGGTACGGCCTGGCCGTCACCGAGGCGGTGTTCGCCGCCCGGCACGGTCTGCTGCGCCGCAGACTGGCCCTGGTCCCGCACGCGAAGGTGCAGAGCGTCCGGCTGTCCCGGGGACCGTGGGCACGGTGCTGGCGGGTCGCCGACGTGCACGTGGACACCGGGGCCGGGAGGACCGTCACGGCCCGCCTCCGGGACGCCGGCGAGGCGGCCCGGCTGCTCGGCGCCCAGGCGGAGCGCTCACGCACCGGACGGCGGGATGCGCGGCCGGACCGCTGGATGGCCTGACCGGCACGGTGCGGGCGGCCCGCCCGCACCTCGGCCCGCCCACGCCTCGGCCCGCCCACGCCTCGGCCCGCCCACGCCTCGGCGCGCGACCGGGCGGCCGTGCCGGCGCCGTGCGTCACGAGACCGCGCTGCGCAGCCCCTGCAGATCGATCTGCTCCGTCTCGTCGTGGGCCGTCAGGTCGATGACCTGTCCGACGCCGCGCGCGTCCGGGTCCGCTCGCTTGAATCCCGCCTCGGCCTCCGCCTTGTGCACAGCCAGCGCCTCCTCGCCGACGACGTCGGCGAGGTCCTGGTTCTGCACCGCCTCCAGGGCGTCCGGCGTCGGGGCGGCCTTCGTGGCGTTCTTCGTGCCGAAGAAGTCGAACCCTCCCTCGGCCACCGGACGCCGTCGGGGCGCGGGCGGCGCCACGGCCACTGCGGTCGGCACGGTGAAGTGGCCGCCGGAACGCGGGGCCGCGGGGCCGGCCGGCGCCACGGCGGACTCCGGCGCCGGTTCGGCGGCGGGTTCCGGCGCCGGTTCGGCGGCGGGTTCCGGCGCCGGTTCGGCGGCGGATTCGGGCACCGCGGCAGGCGGCTCGATGACGGCGGCCGCACGCGCGTGGGCGTCGGCCGCCTCGGGCTTCCCCGCTGCCTCGTCCTCCTGCTCGCCCCGGGCGGACGCGCCGCCGCGGCCGCCGGGCTCTCCGGAGGCGGCGCCCGGCTCCGCGGCCCCGCGTTCCGGCGGGGTGCCGGTGCCGTGCTGCGCCGCGGTCCGCTCCGCCGGCCGCCCGCTCTGCGCGGCCCGGCTCTCGACAAGGCGGGACAGCGCGTCGTTGGCGCGCAGGAAGAGGCGGGAGCCCTCCGGCGAGAAGACCGCCGTGACCGCGGGGTCCTCGGCGCCGGCCGCTCCGGCCCCGGCCCCGGACGGGGCGGTGTGCGCCGCGCCGCCCGCCACCGCGGACTCGGGCGTCTCGGCGGCCCCGGTGCCGGGGGCCCGGGAGGTGTCGGCGCGGTCCTCGGCACCGGCCGGCGCCGGCGGCAGCGCGCGCGACGACGGCGCCGCCTCTATCTCCAGTCGGCGGCGGCCCTCCAGGGCGCTGGCCCGCTCGGTCTCCGCGGTCGCGTACCGGCGCAGCAGCGCCGCGTGCTCGTTGCGCAGCCCGGCGAGTTCGGCGCGCTTGGCGCGCAGCCGCTGCTCCAGCTTGCCGCGCAGTTCGCGCGACTCGTCGAGGTCGGTCTCCAACTCGGCGATCCGTTCCTCGTGCCGCCACTCGTCACTCGCACGCGCGCGCGTGAGGTCGGCGACCCGCTTGCCCGCCTGTCCGTCCCACCGGCGCATCACGGCGGCTCCGACCAGAGCGGTCGCCGCGGCGACCGCTGCCAGAGTGCGCAGCACCGTGATGTGCGTGAAGACCCAGGGACCGAGCGCGCAGACGACCGAGACGCCTGCGATCGCCGAGGGAGGCAGCAGCCTGTGCAGAGGCGGTGAATGGCGGTGACGTCCACGTGGCATGGCCAGAAACTTACCGCGCGTATGCGGTCCGCGGTGCCCTGCGTCGTAAAAAGACAGCGACGTCGCAGCCTTCACACCGCATCAGGTGAGCGGCTTGTGAACGCCCGGCGGACGGAAGCCCACCCGACCGCTCCGGCGGCTTCGGAGCGGTCGGGCGCCGGCACGCCGGACGGCGTCCTCCACCGCCCGTCCTCCAGGGCGCCGCCGTCCGTCCGTCAGGGCTCCGCGACCCGTCCTCCAGGGCTCCGCGACCCGTCCTCCAGGGCTCCGCGGCCCGTCCGCCGCACCAGCCGGGCCGCCTCGCTGTGCGGTCCCTTGCCGAAGGCTTGACCCGGACTTTCCCCAGTCGTTGTGGGGGCTTTGAGCGAATGAGCGAACCTGTCCCCCGATGACGCCGTCATAGAGGGCGCAATGTCGCCGGATGTCCAGAAGGACGCCGGATCCAAGGTCTCTCGCAGAAGCACGGAATGCGATGTCTGTCAGGGAAAATGGGGATATGCCGAGTGGAGTTCCGCTCCGTTCCAGCCGCGTGGGCAACCTGGTACGCGGACCGCGCCCCGAGGCGGTTCCCCACCTCGTGGGCAGGGCCTGCGCGCTCGTGGGCCTGCTGGACGTCGCCGCGGGCATCTTCCCGCGCTTCCGGCACAGCCGTATGCACGCGCTGACCGAGGTGCTGCCCGGCTCCTTCGGACCCTTCGCCGCCGCGCTCTCGCTCAGTGCGGGGGTGCTGCTGCTTCTGCTCGCCCACGGCCTCAAACGCGGCAAGCGGCGCGCCTGGCGCGCGGCCGTCGCGCTGCTGCCGGCCGGCGCCGCGGCACAGTTCACCTACCGGCACTCGATCGTCGGCGTGCTGGTCTCGCTCGCGCTGCTCGCACCGCTGGTCGTGCACCGCGACCAGTTCGCCGCGCTCCCCGACCCGCGCAGCCGGTGGCGGGCGCTGGCCAACTTCGTCCTGATGAGCGCCGGGTCCCTCGCCCTCGGGCTGGTCATCGTCAGCGTCCACCCGCACCACACGGTGGGCGACCCGAGCCTCGCCGACCGCCTGACGCACGTGCTCTACGGGCTGTTCGGCTTCGAGGGGCCCGTCGACTACCGGGGCGACGCCTCCTGGACGGTCGCCTTCTCGCTGGGCGCCCTGGGCCTGATCACCGCCGTCACCACCATCTACCTGGCGTTCCGGCCCGAGCACCCCGCCGCCCGGCTGACCGAGGAGGACGAGGCCAGACTGCGTGCCCTGCTCGACAGGCACGGAGGCCGGGACTCGCTCGGCCACTTCGCGCTCCGGCGCGACAAGGCGGTGGTGTTCTCCCCCAGCGGCAAGGCCGCGGTGACCTACCGGGTCGTCTCCGGCGTGATGCTCGCCAGCGGCGACCCCCTCGGCGACGTGGAGGCCTGGCCCGGCGCCATCGAACGCTTCATGGACGAGGCCAAGGCGCACTCCTGGACGCCCGCCGTCATGGGCTGCTCGGAGACCGGTGGCGAGGTGTGGACCCGCGAGACCGGACTGGACGCCCTCGAACTGGGCGACGAGGCGGTGGTGGACGTCGCGGATTTCTCGCTCGCCGGTCGCGCGATGCGCAACGTGCGCCAGATGGTCAAGCGCATCGAGCGCGCCGGCTACGAAACGCGGGTCCGCCGTGTCCGTGACCTCGGCGAGGCCGAACTGGAGCGGATCCGGCGGGCCGCCGACGGCTGGCGCGGCACGGACACCGAGCGCGGCTTCTCCATGGCCCTGGGCCGCATCGGCGACCCCGCCGACGGCGACTGCCTGGTCGCCACCGCCCACAAGCCCGACGCCGAGCCCGGCCCGTACGGCGACCTGAAGGCCGTGCTGCACTTCGTTCCCTGGGGAGGGGACGGCGTCTCCCTGGACCTGATGCGCCGCGACCGCTCCGCCGACGCGGGGATGAACGAACTGCTCATCGTGGCCGCCCTGCAGGCCGCCCCGAAGTTCGGTGTCACGCGCGTGTCCCTCAACTTCGCGATGTTCCGCTCGGCACTGGCCCGCGGGGAGAAGATCGGCGCGGGCCCTGTGCTGCGCGCCTGGCGGGGGCTGCTGGTGTTCCTCTCCCGCTGGTTCCAGATCGAGTCCCTGTACCGGTTCAACGCCAAGTTCCGGCCGCGCTGGGAGCCGCGCTTCGTCGTCTACCGGACCTCCGGCGACCTGCCGCGCATCGGGCTCGCCGCGATGCAGGCGGAGGGGTTCCTCGACCTGGCCCTGCCGCTGCCGCGCTTCCTGCGCCGCCGCGCCGCCGCCCCGATGCCGTGCGCACACCGGGTCGCGGAGGCGGAGGTCCGCACGGTCTGACCCGGTACGCCCCGCTCCGGGCGGTGCCGGCGTCCGATCGGGCCGTACGGCGGCGCCTCCCCGCCGGGGCCTACGCTGAACGTATGAGCAATCTCAGCGGACGCGGGAGCGTCGCGGGCCTCCCCGCTTGGGGCCGCTGCGCGGTCATGGGGGTCGTCAACGTGACCCCCGACTCCTTCTCCGACGGCGGCCGCTGGTTCGACACGACGGCGGCCGTCAAGCACGGCCTCGACCTGGTGGCCCGGGGCGCCGACCTGGTCGACGTCGGCGGCGAGTCGACCCGGCCCGGCGCCACCCGCGTCGACGAGGCCGAGGAACTGCGGCGCGTCATCCCCGTCGTGCACGGTCTCGCCTCCGAGGGCGTGGTCGTCTCCGTGGACACCATGCGGGCCTCGGTCGCCGAGCGGTCCCTGGCGGCCGGCGCCTCGCTGGTCAACGACGTCAGCGGCGGTCTCGCCGACCCCGCGATGATCCCGGTCGTCGCGGACGCCGGGGCACCGTTCGTCGTGATGCACTGGCGCGGCTTCCTGCAGGGCGGCAACGTGAAGGGCGTCTACGCCGACGTCGTCACCGAGGTCGTCGACGAGCTGCGCGCGCGGGTCGAGACGGTCCTGGACGGCGGCATCGCCCCGGACCGCGTGGTCGTCGACCCCGGCCTGGGCTTCTCCAAGGACGCCGAGCACGACCTGGCCCTCCTCTCCCACCTGGACCGGCTGCTGGGGCTCGGCCACCCGGTGCTCGTCGCCGCGTCCCGCAAGCGGTTCCTCGGCCGGGTGCTGGCCGGCGCCGAGGGCGCTCCGCCGCCGGCCCGGGAACGGGACGCCGCCACCGCCGCCGTCTCGGCACTGGCGGCGCACGCCGGCGCGTGGGCGGTGCGCGTGCACGAGGTGCGCGCGACGGCGGACGCGGTACGGGTCGCACGCGCCGTGGAGGAGGCGCGCACCGAAGGACACGCGCTGGGCGCGGGCGCCACCGGCCCGGCGCACGGCCCCCGCCACGCGGCCGGCGCGTCCGGCGCGGGCGGGGAGGGCGGGGAGGGCGTCTCCGGTCCGGCGGTGCGGGACGGCCTCCCGCACGGCGCAGAAGGAGACCGGTGAGCGCCCCCCACACGGACGTCGAGCAGGTGGAGTCCGCCAACACCGCCTTCTACGAGGCACTGGAGCGGGGCGACTTCGAGGAGGTGTCCGCGCTCTGGCTCACCCCGTCGGACCTCGGTGTCGACGAGGAGTACCACGACCCCGCCGACGCCGGCGTGGTCTCCTGCGTGCACCCCGGCTGGCCGGTGCTGACCGGTCGCGGCGAGGTCCTCAGGTCGTACGCGCTGATCATGGCGAACACCGACTACATCCAGTTCTTCCTCACCGACGTGCATGTCTCGGTCACCGGCGACACCGCTCTGGTCACCTGCACGGAGAACATCCTCAGCGGCGGTCCCGCTCCCTCCGACGGGGAGGAGCTGGGCCCTCTCGTCGGGCAGCTGGTGGTCGCCACCAACGTGTTCCGCCGCACCCGGGCAGGCTGGAAGCTCTGGTCCCACCACGCCTCCCCCGTACTGGCCGAGAACGACGAGGACGAAGCCGACGAATCCCCCGCATGAGGGGTACCCGCGCACCGCGCCCCCGCCACAAGGACCAATCCGCGGTTGGAGGCCCGAGCCCGCGGGTAGGGGCGGCTACCAACCCGTGAGCCGCCGGGTTTCCCGAGGGAAACGCACGGTGAACCCTTCAGGATCCGGCCCGGCCCGGTGCCCCCGCGGCCCGGTCCTGTCAGTGCCCGCAGGTAGATTCGACTGAGACCGGCCCGCCGCCCGCACCCGGTGGGCCCCGGTCGCCACCGACGATTGCAGGAGTGATTCGCGTGGATCGTGTCGCGCTGCGCGGCCTGAGGGCCCGCGGGCACCACGGCGTGTTCGCCAGGGAGCGCGAGGAGGGCCAGACCTTCGTCGTGGACCTCGTCCTCGGTCTGGACACCCGGCCGGCCGCCGCCGACGACGACCTCGCGAAGACCGTGCACTACGGCATCGTGGCCGAGGAGGTGGTGGCCGTCGTCGAGGGCGAGCCCGTCGACCTCATCGAGACGCTCGCCGAGCGCATCGCCCAGACCTGCCTCAAGCACGAGGGGGTCGACGAGGTCGAGGTCTGCGTCCACAAACCGGACGCCCCGATCACCGTCCCCTTCGACGACGTGACCGTCACCATCACCCGGAGCCGAGTATGACCGCGTCCTTCACGCAGGGTCACAGCGACCCGACCGTCCAGCCGGTGCCGGCCTCCGTCGTCGAGAAGGTGGACGCCGCCGACAGCACCCTGCACAACCCCCAGTGGGCGGTGCTCGCCCTCGGCTCCAACCTCGGCAACCGCCTGGAGAACCTCCAGGGCGCGGTCGACGCCCTGGAGGACACCCCGGGCCTGCGCATCAAGGCCGTCTCACCGGTCTACGAGACGGAGCCGTGGGGGGTGGACCCCGGCAGTCAGCCCGCGTACTTCAACGCGGTCGTGCTGCTGAAGACGACACTCCCGCCGTCCTCCCTGCTGGAGCGGGCGCACGCGGTCGAGGAGGCCTTCCACCGGGTGCGGGACGAGCACTGGGGCCCGCGCACCCTCGACGTAGACATCGTCGCCTACGCCTCGGTCGTCTCCGACGACCCGCAGCTCACCCTCCCCCACCCGCGCGCCCACGAACGCGCCTTCGTCCTGGCCCCCTGGCACGACGTGGACCCCTCGGCGCAGCTCCCGGGCCGGGGAGCCGTCGCCGGACTGCTCGACGCGGTCACCCGGGCGGGCGTGCAGCCCCGCGAGGACCTGGAACTCCGGCTGCCCGAGTAGTCGTTAAGGTCGAGACGACCACTGGGACACGTGGCGGCCGCACACGGACGGGGTGCGCCTCGACCACCGCCCGGGAGCTGAAGGGACACCGTGAAAGAGCTGCGCATCAGAGTGCTGGTCGGCGTGTTCGTCGTCGCGGGGATCCTGTCCTGGGCGGGAGCCCGGCTGTGGAACGCGCTCGGGACCCTCCCCAGCGTTCCGCTGGCGGCCCCGATCGTCCTGGCCCTGATCGCCGTGGTGCTGCTCGCCACGGCGCTGTCGCTGCGAGCGCGTCTGAAGGCCCAGCGGGACCGCCGCCCGGAGGCCAAGGGCGTCGACCCGCTGATGGCGGCGCGAGCGGTCGTCTTCGGCCAGGCCAGCGCCCTGGTGGCGGCGCTCGTCGCCGGCATGTACGGCGGCACCGGTGTCTTCCTGCTGGAGAAGCTGGCGATCCCCGCCCGCCGCGACCAGGCCATCTACGCCGGGTTCTCGGTGGTGGCGGGGATCGGTGTGATAGCGGCGGCCATCTTCCTGGAGCGGGTGTGCAAGCTGCCGGAGGACGACGACCGGGACCAGGGCGCGGCTTCGGCGGCCTGAGACGCAGGCGACGCCGCTGCCGCTCGGCGGTCCGCTGCGGGACGCCCGCCCCGACCGCCCGCAACAGGGCCGGATCGGCGGCACCGGCCCCGCCGTGACGGCTGCGCGACACCGGCTCGGGGTGCCCCCCGTGCCCGGTGAGCGGCCTCAGTGGGCCATGATCAGACTCATCGCCTCGTTGCGGGTCGCCGCGTCCCGCAGCTGTCCCCGCACCGCCGAGGTGATGGTCTTGGCGCCGGGCTTGCGAATCCCCCGCATGGACATGCACATGTGCTCGCACTCCACCACGACGATGACGCCGCGCGGCTCCAGGATCTCCATCAGGGAGTCCGCGACCTGCGTGGTGAGTCGTTCCTGCACCTGGGGCCGGCGGGCGTAGACGTCCACCAGCCGGGCCAGCTTGGACAGACCGGTGATCTTCCCGGTCGCCGACGGGATGTAGCCCACGTGGGCCACGCCGCGGAACGGCACCAGGTGGTGCTCGCAGGTGGAGAACACCTCGATGTCCTTCACCAGCACCATCTCGTCGTGCCCGAGATCGAACGTCGTCGTCAGCACGTCCTCGGGCTGCTGCCACAGGCCCGCGAATATCTCCCGGTACGCCCGCGCCACCCGTGCCGGAGTCTCCCGCAGGCCCTCGCGGTCCGGGTCCTCGCCGACCGCGACCAGCAGTTCGCGGACAGCGTTCTCGGCACGCTTCTCGTCGAACTCGGCGATCGTGCCCTCACTGTCCAGCGTCACGGGGTCGGTCATGGGGTTCCTCGTTCCTGTGCCTCACGCGCATGCGGTGCCGCACGCCCGGTCGCGGTCATACGGCGATGCCGCGCCCCCCAGGCTAGAACCCGGGGGGGCGCGGCATCCATTCCGGGACCCGGCAGGTCACCGGGCCGTAGGACCGGCTCGCGTCAGCCGTCCGTGCGGTCTTCCTTCGCCGGCTCACTCGCGGACGGCGGGTCCGCGGCCGTGGACTTCACGGTGCTGATCGCCGGGGCGGCGCCGTTCGCGCCGTTGGTCAGCGCGAGCTCCTTCGGGGAGAGCACCGGCGGGCGCGTCGACGGCGTACGCCGCGAGGAACCCGTCCAGGCGGGCCGCGGCGGCCGCTTGACGACCGGGGCGAAGATCTCGGCGATCTCCTCCTTGCCCAGGGTCTCCTTCTCCAGGAGGGCCAGGACGAGGTTGTCGAGCACGTCGCGGTTCTCGACCAGGATCTCCCAGGCCTCGTTGTGCGCGTTCTCGATGAGCTTCTTGACCTCCTCGTCCACCAGCGCGGCGACCTCCTCGGAGTAGTCGCGCTGGTGCGCCATCTCACGGCCGAGGAAGGGCTCGGAGTTGTCGCCACCGAACTTGATCGCGCCGAGACGCTCGGTCATGCCGTACTGGGTGACCATCGCGCGGGCCACGCTGGTGGCCTTCTCGATGTCGTTCGCCGCACCGGTGGTGGGGTCGTGGAAGACCAGTTCCTCGGCCGCCCGGCCGCCCAGCATGTAGCCGAGCTGGTCGAGCATCTCGTTCCGGGTGGTCGAGTACTTGTCCTCGTCCGGCAGCACCATCGTGTAGCCGAGGGCACGGCCGCGGGACAGAATCGTGATCTTGTGAACCGGGTCGGAGTTCGGTGAGGCCGCCGCGACCAGGGCGTGTCCGCCCTCGTGGTACGCGGTGATCTTCTTCTCCTTGTCCGACATGATCCGGGTCCGCTTCTGCGGGCCCGCCACGACGCGGTCGATCGCCTCGTCCAGCATCTGGTTGTCGATCAGCTTGTGGTTGCTGCGGGCCGTCAGCAGGGCGGCCTCGTTGAGCACGTTCGCCAGGTCGGCACCGGTCATGCCGGGCGTCCGCCGCGCGACGGCGTTCAGGTCGACGTCGGGGGCGACCGGCTTGCCCTTCTGGTGGACCTTGAGGATCTCCAGGCGGCCCTGCAGGTCCGGCGGGTCGACGGCGATCTGCCGGTCGAAACGGCCCGGACGCAGCAGCGCCGGGTCGAGGATGTCCGGCCGGTTGGTCGCGGCGATCAGGATGACGCCGCCCTTGACGTCGAAGCCGTCCATCTCGACGAGGAGCTGGTTCAGGGTCTGCTCGCGCTCGTCGTGTCCGCCGCCGAGGCCGGCGCCGCGATGGCGGCCGACCGCGTCGATCTCGTCGACGAAGACGATCGCCGGGGCGTTCGCCTTGGCCTGCTCGAAGAGGTCGCGGACCCGGGAGGCACCGACACCGACGAACATCTCGACGAAGTCCGAGCCGGAGATGGAGTAGAAGGGCACCCCGGCCTCGCCTGCGACGGCGCGGGCGAGCAGCGTCTTGCCGGTACCGGGGCGGCCGTACAGCAGCACGCCCTTGGGGATCTTGGCGCCGACGGCCTGGAACTTCGCCGGCTCCTGGAGGAACTCCTTGATCTCGTGCAGTTCCTCGACGGCCTCCTCGCAGCCCGCGACGTCGGTGAACGTCGTCTTCGGCGTGTCCTTGGTGATGAGCTTGGCCTTGGACTTGCCGAAGTTCATCACTCGGGAGCCGCCGCCCTGCATCTGATTCATCAGGAACAGGAACACGACGACGATGAGGACGAAGGGGAGCAGGGAGAGCAGAATGCCGACGATCGGGTTCTGCTTCGACGGCGAGACGGTGTAGCCGTCGGGAACCTGCTTGTTCTGGAACTTGTCTTGCAGTGTGTTGGCGACGGTCACGCCTTGGTCGCCGATGTAGCTCGCCTGGATCTTCGAGCTGCCGTTGACCTTGAAACCGTCCTTGAGCTGGACCTTGATGGTCTGCTCGTCGCCGGTCGTCAGCTTGGCCTGCTGGACCTTGTTCTCGTTGATCGCCGCCACGACCTGGCCGGTGTCCACCGTCTTGTAGCCGCCGGACGAGCCGACGACCTGCATCAACACGACCACGGCAAGGACGGCCAGCACGATCCACATGACCGGCCCACGGAAGTATCGCTTCACGTCCATCCACACGGAGCGGTGCCGCCCCGTCCCTCCTGCCATAGTGAGTTTGATAAGACAGTTCTTCCGACGGTACCCCAGCTTTGTCGTCCGAAGCCGCACGGAGGGCTGGCGAGCCCGTCTGCATGCTCCAACGGCGCGAAACCCGCCGGGGTTCCCGATCGTCCTACAGAGTTGCGCCCGTCACTCGCAGAGCCGGGTCATCCACCGTAGACATGCGGCGCGAGCGTACCGACAAAGGGAAGATTGCGGTACTTCTCCGCGTAGTCGAGGCCGTAGCCGACCACGAACTCGTTGGGGATGTCGAAGCCGACCCACTCCACGTCGATGGCCACCTTGGCGGCATCGGGCTTGCGCAGCAGCGTGCACACCTTCAGCGTGGCGGGCTCGCGGGAGCCCAGATTGTTGATCAGCCAGGACAGGGTCAGCCCGGAGTCGATGATGTCCTCGACGATGAGGACGTGCCGGCCCTTGATGTCGGTGTCCAGGTCCTTGAGGATCCGTACGACACCGGAGGACTGGGTGCCCGCCCCGTACGAGGACACGGCCATCCAGTCCATGGTGACGGGGGTGGACAGCGCCCGGGCGAGGTCGGCCATGACCATCACCGCGCCCTTGAGGACGCCGACGATCAGCAGGTCCTTGCCCGCGTACTCCGCGTCGATCTTCGCGGCCAGCTCGACCAGCTTGGCGTCGATCTCTTCCTTGGTGATGAGTACCTGCTGGAGGTCGGCACCCATGTCTTTCGCGTCCACCCGCATCACTTTCGGTCGTCCCGCAGTTACGGCGCGGCCCCCGTCCCCCGTGCGGTGGGATCGGGATTCAGCCCTGCCGGATCACCAGTCTGCCACCCTGGCGGCGGGCGACGACTTTGCCCGGCAGATTGATGGCGCCCTGGCCCCGCCAGCCGGTGATCAGCCGGTCGACCTCCTCGATGTGCCGGGCGAAGAGGGAGCCGGCCGGGGAGCCCGCCGCGAGGGCCGCGCGACGCAGGACCCGGCGGCGCACGGCGGGCGGCAGGGCGTAGAGCTTGGCGCACTCCAGGAGACCGGTGGCGTCCCGCACGGTCGTCTCGGCCTGGCCGGCCCAGGCGTCCAGGGCGTCGGCGTCGTCGCGGGAGAGCCGGGCGGTGCGGGCGAGGGCCTCGACGACACCCTTGCCGAGGGCCTTCTCCAGCGCGGGCAGCCCCTCGTGGCGCAGACGGGAGCGCGTGTAGGCGGGATCGGCGTTGTGCGGGTCGTCCCACACCGGCAGGGACTGGACCATGCACGCCTTGCGGGCGGTCTGCCGGTCGAGCTGGAGGAAGGGGCGCCGGTAGCGGCCGCCGGCCCCCGAGACCGCGGCCATGCCGGACAGGGAACGGATGCCGGAGCCGCGGGCGAGACCGAGCAGCACGGTCTCGGCCTGGTCGTCACGGGTGTGGCCGAGCAGGATCGCGTCGGCGCCGTGGCGTTCGGCGGCGGCGTCCAGGGCGGCGTACCGGGCGTCGCGGGCGGCGGCCTCCGGCCCGCCCGCACGGCCGACGGCGACGGCGGAGGCCTCCACCGGGTCGAGACCGAGCTCGCGCAGGCGCAGCACGACCTCGGCGGCGCGCGTGTCGGAGCCGGGCTGGAGTCCGTGGTCGACGGTCACGCCGCCGGCGCGGACGCCGAGCCTGGGCGCTTCGAAGGCGAGGGCGGAGGCGAGCGCCATGGAGTCGGCGCCGCCGGAGCAGGCCACGAGGACGAGCGGCGGCGACGGCGGGCGCCGGAACGCCGTCGCCGGGGCGGCCGCCGGGGCCGGGGCGGTGGGGGCGGCGACCGCGGCGGGGACCGCGGCTGCACCGTGGGTGCGCTCGGTGAGCAGGTCGTGGAGGACGCGGCGGACCGCCAGGCGTATCGCCGCGACCGCAGGATGGGGACCCATGTCCGGTTCCCTTCATGAAGTTTTCGGGGGGTGAGCCCGAGGTCGGTCACTCAGAGTGTGTAGATGGTGACAGAGACGGGCGGTTCTCCGAGCATTGCACGCCTGTCCAGAGCTCAGGGTCCCTCGGACGGGTGATTGCAGGGGCCTTCGTCTGCCGTCGGCCGGATACCCCCGCCGGGCCGAGCGGCTCCTCAGTCGTCCGACTTGCCGTGCACCCTCGCGACCCAGTCCGCCGGTGCGGCGATCTCCGACTTGGTCGGAAGGGTGTTCGGGGAGGTCCACACGCGGTTGAAGCCGTCCATGCCGACCTCCTCGACGACCGCCCGCACGAAGCGCTCGCCGTCCCGGTACTGCCGGAGTTTGGCGTCCAGGCCGAGCAGTTTGCGCAGTGCGAGGTCCAGTCGCGACGCGCCCCTGGCCCGGCGCTGCTGGAACTTCTCGCGGATCTCGCCGACGCTCGGCACGACGTCCGGGCCGACTCCGTCCATCACGAAGTCGGCGTGCCCTTCCAGCAGGGACATCACGGCGGTGAGGCGGCCCAGGATCTCCCGCTGGGCGGGGGTCTGCACCAGCTCCACCAGGGAGCGGCCGCCACCGTCGGACTCGCCCTCGGGGCGGCCCGCGACGAGGGCCTGGGCGGCCTCCCGGATGCGCTCCAGGACGGTCATGGGGTCGACGTCGGTCTCCCCCAGGAACGACTGGATTTCGCCCTCCAGGTGGTCCCGCAGCCAGGGCACCGCCGAGAACTGCGTGCGATGGGTCTCCTCGTGCAGGCACACCCACAGCCGGAAGTCGTGCGGCTCGACGTCGAGTTCGCGTTCGACGTGCACGACGTTCGGGGCCACCAGGAGGAGCCGGCCGCCGCCGTTCTGGCCCGCCGGGAGCTCCCGGGTGGAGGGGGCGAAGGTCTCGTACTGGCCGAGGACGCGGGAGGCCAGGAAGGACAGCAGCATCCCGAGCTCCACGCCCGTCACCTTGCCGCCGACGGTGCCGAGGACCGCGCCGCCGGTGCTGCCGCCGCGGCGCTCCTGCATCTTGTCGAGCAGCGGTTTGAGGATCTCCCGGAACCCGGCGACGTTCGCCCGGACCCAGCCGGGGCGGTCGACGACGAGTACGGGGGTGTCGTGGATGCCGTCGGTGCCCATCCGGGTGAAGCCCCGCACGTGCTCCTCCGACGCCTTGGCGTGCCGGCGCAGTTCCGCGACGACGGCCCGGGCCTCGTCGCGGCTCACCTCGGGTCCCGGCCGCGCGAGCCGGGTCGCGGTCGCCACCGCGAGATTCCAGTCGACCATCTCGGCTCCACCGATGCTCGTCATGCGTCAACCGTACGTGAGCGGTGCCGTCGGAGGCAGGGCGTGGAGCCCGGCTCGGGCCCGGCGCGCCCGGCGGCGGAGCCGCCCGGCGCCATCGGCGGCGGGGTGCGCGGTGGCATCCGCGGCGGTACGCCCGGCACCACCGGCCCGCGGCGGTACGGCCGTGGCGCCACCGGCCCGCGGCGCCACCGGCGGCCCCGCGGCGGGTCGGAGCCGCCCGCGACCGGCCCGGTCACCCGCATCCGCAGCCCGCGAGCGCGGTCGCGACGGCGTCCAGGGCCCGCTGGGCCGCGTACGGGTCGGTGGTGTTCGAGGCGAGGAAGGCGAACGCCAGCAACCGGCCGTCCTGGTCGACGACGGTGCCGGCCAGCGTGTTCACGCCGGTGAGGGTGCCGGTCTTGGCCCTCACCACACCGGCCGTGCCGTCCATGTGGCGGCTGGTCAGCGTGCCGGTGAAGCCGGCGATCGGGAGTCCGGTGAGCACCGGGCGCAGCTCGGGGTGGGCCGGGTCTCCGGCCTCGGCCAGCAGGGCGGTGAGCAGGTTCGGGGTCAGTTTGTCGGCCCGGTTCAGGCCGCTGCCGTCCTTGAACACGGCCCCGGTGATCGGCAGGCCGAGACGGCTGAGGCGGCTGCGGACGGCCTTGCCGGCACCGGTGAAGTCGGCGCGTTCGCCCGTCGCGAGGGCGGTCTGGCGGGCGAGGGCCTCGGCGATGTCGTTGTCGCTGTTGGTCAGCATCCGTTCGACCACGGCGGACAGCGGCGGGGAGGAGACGGTGGCGAGCGTCTCGGCGCGGCCGGTCGCCTTCGAGGGGCCGGGGGCGCTGGCGGTGATGCCGTGCTCGGCGAGGAAGCCGCCGAAGCGGCGGGTGGCGTCCGCCGCCGGATCGGCCGCGCGGGGCGCGGGTCCGTGGGTGGAGCCGTCGGTGCGGCCCTCGTCGGCTGCCAGGGCGGTGACGAGAGCGAGGTTGGAGTTCACTCCGATGGGGTGAAGGGCGGGTCGCGCGAACAGGGTGGTGTCGTAGGAGAGGGTGACGTGGTCGATGCCGCGCTTCTTCAGGGCGGCGGCGGTGTCGACGGCGAGGGTGCGCAGGCTGGCCCACCCCCCGGCCTTCCTACGGGCGGTGAGCGTGGGGTCTCCGCCGCCGACGAGCACCAGTTCACCGGTGTCGGGCTCCAGCGCGGCGCGCGTGGTGAGGCGGTGGTCGGGTCCCAGCGCGGTGAGGACGGCGACCGCGGTAGCGATCTTGGTGGTGGAGGCGGGGGTGAGGGGGGTGCCGGCGCCGTCGCCGTACAGGCGCCTGCCGGTGGCGGCGTCGACGACGGCGGCTCCGTGCCGGGTGCCGAGCGCCGGGTCGCTCAGCAGCGGGCCGAGGACGGCGGCCAGGGGCTTGCCGTCGGGTGCCGACTTCACGGTGGTCGCGGTACCGCCCAACCCGGTCAGGACGGCCGGGGCGCTCGGGGCGGGGCGGGGCCCGGCGGACGCGTCGGCGGCCGGCCCGCGCCCGTGATCTGCACCACCCGTACCGTCCTGCGCGACCGCCCACTCCCGCTCGGCCGTACGCTGGCCCGTGGCATCCCAGGGACCCGCGGCGGTCACCGCACCCGCCGCCAGCGCCAGACCGGCGGTGGCGGCGCCCGCTGTGTACCACCAGGTCCCGCCGGGCTTCGCCGGCGTGACCCGTGCGTCCCGGGCGATCCGCGTGACCCGCGCGAGCTGCGGCTTCGCGGCACGTGCGAGCCGCGCCACCCGCGGCCGGACGGCGGTCGCGGCGCGTGCCAGACGTGGTCGCACGGCGCCCGCGACCCGCACCACATGCGGTCTCGCGGACCGCCAAGGCCTCAGTTCCGGCACGGCCACCAGCCCCTTTCGCGAGCACACACCTGCGTGAGGGACACTTAACCACCCGAAGTATGTGCTGATCATGGAGGAGCCACCGGTGGAGTTCGACGTCACGATCGAGATCCCGAAGGGTTCGCGCAACAAGTACGAGGTGGACCACGAGACCGGTCGGATCCGCCTGGACCGCCGACTCTTCACCTCGACCGCCTACCCGGCGGACTACGGCTTCGTCGAGAACACCCTCGGCGAGGACGGCGACCCGCTGGACGCGCTGGTCATCCTGGACGAGCCGACCTTCCCGGGTTGCCTGATCCGGTGCCGTGCGATCGGCATGTTCCGCATGACCGACGAGGCCGGCGGCGACGACAAGCTGCTGTGCGTGCCGGCGACCGACCCGCGCGTGGAGCACCTGCGCGACATCCACCACGTCTCCGAGTTCGACCGCCTGGAGATCCAGCACTTCTTCGAGGTCTACAAGGACCTGGAGCCCGGCAAGTCCGTCGAGGGCGCCAACTGGGTGGGCCGTGCCGACGCTGAGGTCGAGATCGAGCGGTCCGTGAAGCGCGCCCAGGAGCAGGGCGGCCACTGAGCCCGACGAGAAGCCCCCGGAGACGGGCCGTGCGCCGGTGCGTGCGGCCCGTTCGCGTGTCCGGGGACCCCGTGTGCGCATACTGGCCCCTGCCCGGGTGTCGTACAGGAGGCGCTGTCACAGTGATGGAGGCGGAGGACCGCAAACCCCAGTCGGACGAGGCGCACGGCGCCTACGACTCCGAGATCACGTCCGAGTTCGCGATTCCGGACGGGCTGGCCCTGCCCAGGGGCGGCGGGGACACGGAGACGACGTCCGAGTTCGCGGTGCCGAAGGGGCTGGGTGTGTCTCAGCCGCCGCCGTCCGAGACGGAGGGGTCGGCGTTCACCGCCCCGCGCGGCCACGGCGCCCGGGGCGGCGCGCAGGCGTTCACCCCGCCCAGCGGCATACCGGCCGTGAACCTGGCCGGGGACGCGCCCTGGCAGCACCGGATGCGCGCGATGCTGCGGATGCCGGTGGCGGACCGGCCCGCGCCGGAACCGGTGCACCGCGCGGAGGAGGAGGGCCCGGCCGTTCCGCGCGTGCTGGACCTGACCCTGCGTATCGGCGAGCTGCTGCTGGCCGGCGGCGAGGGCGCCGAGGACGTGGAGGCGGCGATGTTCGCGGTGTGCCGGTCCTACGGCCTGGACCGCTGCGAACCGAACGTCACCTTCACCCTGCTGGCCATCTCCTACCAGCCGTCCCTGGTGGACGACCCGGTGACGGCGTCCCGGACGGTACGGCGGCGCGGCACCGACTACACGCGGTTGGCGGCCGTCTTCCGGCTGGTGGACGACCTGAGCGACCCGGAGACGCACGTCTCGCTGGAGGAGGCGTACCGGCGCCTGGCGGAGATCCGCCGCAACCGGCACCCGTACCCGACCTGGGTGCTCACCCTGGCCAGCGGGCTGCTCGCGGGAGCGGCCTCGATGCTGGTGGGCGGCGGACTGCTGGTGTTCGCGGCGGCGGCGGGCGGCGCCATGCTCGGCGACCGGCTGGCCTGGCTCGCCGCCGGGCGGGGACTGCCGGAGTTCTACCAGTTCACGGCCGCCGCGATGCCGCCGGCGGCGCTGGGCGTCGCGCTGACGCTGGGGCATGCGGACGTGAAGGCGTCCGCGGTCATCACCGGTGGGCTGTTCGCGCTGCTGCCCGGGCGGGCACTGGTGGCGGGCGTGCAGGACGGGCTGACCGGCTTCTACATCACCGCGGCGGCGCGCCTGCTGGAGGTCCTCTACCTCATCGTCGGCATCGTGATCGGGGTGCTGGTCGTGCTGTACCTGGGGGTGCGGCTGGGCGCCAAGCTGAACCCGGACGCGCTGCTGGTACTGGAGCCGCGGCCGGTCCTGCAGATCCTGGCGGCGATGCTGCTCGCGCTGACCTTCGCGGTGCTGCTCCAGCAGGAGCGGTCCACCGTGCTCGCCGTCACGCTGAACGGGGGTGTGGCGTGGACGGTGTACGGCGCGATGCGCGACACCGGCGGCCTCTCCCCGGTCGCCTCCACGGCGGCCGCGGCCGGGCTGGTGGGGCTGTTCGGGCAGCTGCTGTCGCGCTACCGGTTCGCGTCCGCGCTGCCGTACACGACGGCCGCCATCGGGCCGCTGCTGCCCGGCTCGGCCACCTACTTCGGGCTGCTGGCGATCGCCGAGGACAACGTCAACACGGGGCTGACCTACCTGTCGAAGGCGGCGGCGCTCGCCATGGCCATCGCCATCGGGGTGCACCTGGGTTCCGAGATCTCCCGGCTGTTCCTGAAGGTCGGCTCACCGGAGAGGCGGCGGGCCGCCAAGCGGACGCGCGGCTTCTGAGACGCGGTCCGCGCCCCGTGCCCGGGTGCGGTCGGGTCCCCGTGGCGCGGTTCGGTTCCCGGGCCGGGCGCCCTTGCGTTCAGCCCTGGCGGTGCGGGTAGCGGGGGTCGTACTGCTGCTGCCCACCGTGGCCCTGCGGGTACTGCGGCTGCGCGGACTGCGGGGTCGGCGGCTGCTGGTACTGGGACTGCTGCTGGTACTGGGGCTGCTGGTACTGGGGCTGCTGCTGGTACTGGGGCTGCTGGTGCTGGGGCTGCTGGTACTGGGGCTCGGTGTACGGCGACTGCTGCGGGCCGGGGTACGGCGGCTGCTGCGGGCCGGGGTACGGCGGCTGCTGCGGGGACTGCGGCTGCTGGTACTGGGGCTGCTGGTACTGGGGCTCGGCGTACGGCGACTGCTGCGGGTGCTGCGGGCCGGAGTACGGCGGCTGCTGCGGGTACCGCTGGTCCGGGTACGGGCCGGAGTGCTGGTCCGGGGACCGGTCGGGGCGGGTTTCGCCGTACGGGTGCTGCCCGGGCCGGGCCTGGTCGTGCGCCGGCTCGATGCGGCGCAGCCGGGTCGTCGCGTCGTCCAGGGTCGGGGCCGGGGCCTGGGCCTGCGCCGAGGCCTGCGGACGGTCGCTCTCCGGCGGGGTGTTCCTGCTCTTGGAGCGGGCCCGCAGGAACTCGATGCCGATCGGGATCACCGAGACCAGGACGATCAGGACGAGGATCGCGTCGATGTTCTTCTTGACGAAGTCGATGTTGCCGAGCCAGGAGCCGAGCAGGGTGACGCCCGCGCCCCACAGGACGCCGCCGATGATGTTGAAGGTCAGGAAGGAGCGGTACCGCATGCGGCTGACACCGGCGATGATCGGTGTGAAGGTGCGCACGATCGGCACGAAGCGCGCGAGGACCAGCGACTTGGGGCCGTACTTCTCGAAGAACTCGTGCGCCTTGGTGACGTTCTCCTGTTTGAACAGCCGGGAGTCGGGCCGGTTGAACAGTGACGGTCCGACCTTCCTGCCGAACATGTAGCCCGCCTGGTCGCCGAGGACCGCGGCGAGGCAGATCAGCGGGACCGCCGCCCACAGCGGGAAGCCGATCTGCCCGGAAGTGATCAGCAGTCCGCAGGTGAAGAGCAGGGAGTCGCCCGGCAGGAAGAAGCCGATCAGGAGTCCGGATTCCGCGAAGACGACGAGCAGCAGCCCCCAGACGCCGAACGTGTCGAGGAGATGGTTCGGATCGAGCCAGCTCGGGCCGAGGGCAAGCGTCGTCACGGTTCCGGGCTCCTGAGGGGTGGGACGGCGGGACGGCCGGTGAGGGCCGCACAAAGCTATCAACGCAAGGTGTCCGCCCCAGGTTCCACCGGGACCCCCAGGATGCCCTGTGCGCCCCCGCGGACAAAGCTGTGAACCTCCGTCACCGTGGAACCGCGGGACGGCGCCCCTCCGGCACGGCGGTGGTGGGACCGTTCCGATCAGTGGTGGGACCGTTCCGATCAGGTGGGACCGGAACGGTCCGCGGCTTCAGGCGGCGTGACGGGCCGCGTTGGCCTTGATCGCGTCGCGCAGGTAGCCGGCCAGGCCGGAGCGGATCTTCTCGTACGTCGCGGTGAACCGCGGGTCGTCCACGTACATCCGGCCGAGGCAGGCGTGCATCTCGTGCGAGCACTCGTAGTGGCTGTCGCAGATGAACCGGCGGTGCTCCTCGGCGACGTCCATGGCGGCCTCGGAGTCGGCCGGCACCTGCAGGTCGAGCAGCTCGGCCATCCGGCGGTGGATGGCGTCCATCCTCTCGTTGATCCGCTTCCAGTCCTCCTTGCTGTAGGAGGCGGCCCGCTGCTGCGACTGCCGGTAGGCCTCGGTCCCGCCCCAGCGCCGGCGGACCTCCTCCTCGTATCGGTCGGGATCGAAGTCCCCGAACACCTCGAACTTCTCCTCGGGCGTGAGTTCGATGCCCATACTGCGTGCCTCCATCGCGTGCTCCACGGCCTCGGCCATCCGCTGCAGTTTCTCGATCCGGGCGACCAGCAGGTCGTGCCGGCGCCGCAGGTGCTCCCGCGGGTCCGCGTCCGGATCGTCGAGCAGGGCCGCGACCTCGTCGAGCGGGAAGCCGAGCTCTCGGTAGAAGAGGATCTGCTGCAGCCGGTCCAGGTCGGCGTCGCTGTAGCGCCGGTGGCCCGCACGGCTGCGCTCGCTCGGGGCGAGCAGGCCGATGGCGTCGTAGTGGTGCAGTGCGCGCACCGTGACACCGGCGAATCCGGCCACCTGACCCACCGAATAGCTCATGGTTCCCGCTTCCTTCTGGGTGATGCCGTCCAGACTGGCCCCTCACGCGACGTGAGGTGCAAGCCGCCCGCGTGCCGCCGTCGCGGCCCCCTTTTGCAGGAATCCTCACTGCCCGGGCGGTCGCCTGGCGCTAGCGTCGAAGCGGTACCCCGCGCGGCCGCGACGGGACCGGGCCCCGCGTCGCGCTCCCGCGGCCCCGCCCCGCCCTAGGCCCGCGTGTGCCCCGCCACGCCCGACCCGCGTGACGGCCCGACGCCGCTGGGAGGATCCACCCCCGTGCCACTTCACAAGGGCCAAGGGCCCGGCAAGCCCGACGAACGCCCGCTGTCGGTCAACCCCGTCTACGGCGCGGCCGACCCGGCGGCCGGAATGACCGAGGCCCCGCCCAAGCACCGCCTTCCGCGCGATCCGATGTCGCCGTCCACGGCGTACCGCCTGGTCCACGACGAGCTGATGCTCGACGGCAACTCCCGGTTGAACCTCGCCACCTTCGTCACCACCTGGATGGAGACCGAGGCGGGCGTCCTGATGGCGGAGTGCCGGGACAAGAACATGATCGACAAGGACGAGTACCCGCGCACCGCCGAACTGGAGCGGCGCTGCGTGGCGATGCTCGCCGACCTGTGGCACGCCCCCGACCCGTCGGCGGCCGTCGGCTGCTCGACGACCGGGTCGAGCGAGGCCTGCATGCTCGCCGGGATGGCGCTGAAGCGCCGCTGGGCGGTACGCAACGCCCACCGCTACCCCTCGGCCGAGGCCCGCCCGAACCTGGTGATGGGAGTGAACGTCCAGGTCTGCTGGGAGAAGTTCTGCAACTTCTGGGAGGTGGAGGCGCGCCAGGTGCCCATGGAGGGCGACCGCTTCCACATCGATCCGCAGGCCGCCGCCGACCTGTGCGACGAGAACACCATCGGCGTCGTCGGCATCCTGGGCTCCACCTTCGACGGGTCCTACGAGCCGATCGCCGAGCTGTGCGGGGCGCTGGACGCCCTCCAGGAGCGGACCGGGCTGGACATCCCGGTGCACGTGGACGGGGCGTCCGGGGCGATGGTCGCGCCCTTCCTCGACGAGGACCTGGAGTGGGACTTCCGGCTGCCGCGGGTGGCGTCGATCAACACCTCGGGCCACAAGTACGGCCTGGTCTACCCGGGCGTGGGCTGGGCGCTGTGGCGGGACACCGAGGCGCTGCCGGAGGAACTGGTGTTCCGCGTGAACTACCTGGGCGGCGACATGCCGACCTTCGCCCTGAACTTCTCCCGGCCCGGCGCGCAGGTCGTCGCGCAGTACTACACGCTGCTGCGGCTGGGCCGATCGGGCTACCGGACCGTGCAGCAGACGGCGCGCGACGTGGCCACGAGCGTCGCGGAGCGGGTGGCGGCGCTCGGCGACTTCCGGCTGCTGACCCGGGGTGACCAGCTGCCGGTGTTCACCTTCACCACGGCGCCGGACGTCACCGCGTACGACGTGTTCGACGTGTCCCGGCGGCTGCGCGAACACGGCTGGCTGGTGCCCGCGTACACCTTCCCGCCGAACCGCGAGGACCTGTCGGTGCTGCGGGTGGTGTGCCGCAACGGATTCTCGGAGGACCTGGCCGACATGTTCGTGGAGGACCTGTCGCGGCTGCTGCCCGAGCTGCGCAGGCAACCGCATCCGCTGACCGGGGACAAGGCCGCGGCGACCGGCTTCCACCACTGAGCCCACCCCGCCACCGCCTCCGGCCCCGGCACGCCGTCCCGGTCACCGCCCGCCGCGCGGACCGGGACGGCATGCGGACGCATACGGCGCGCGGACCGGGACGGCGCACCGGCCGTGACGGCGTGTGCGGGTGTGCGGGGCAGGGCAGGGCGGCGCCGGCCGGGTCAGCGGTGCCCGCCCTCAGCCCCCGGCCGGTAGCTCACTGCCCCCGCTCCCGCTCTACTCCTGCTCCTGCTCCTGCTCCTGCTCCTGCTCCTGCTCCTGCTCCAGGGCGACCAGTTCGAAGGCCGTCCTGCCGTCCAGCGACTCCCGGATGATGTCGGCGTGCCCGCAGTGGCGGGCGGTCTCACGGATCAGGTGCAGGCACAGCCAGCGCAGGGAGACCTGCTCGTCGGGCGGGAACCAGGGGGCGTTCGGCAGCGGGAAGGTGGCGTCCAGGCTGGGCGCCGAACGGATGTAGCGCTCGGTCTCGGCGGCCACCTGCTCCCAGAGGGCCAGTTGCCGGGCCGGCGTCTCTCCGTCGAGCAGTTGGAACGACTCGTGCCAGTTCGACTCGTCCCGCTTCACCGCCGGGGGCTCGCCCTTCGCACGGGCGATCCAGCCCTGCTCGACCTCCGACACGTGCTTGACCAGCCCGCCCAGGGACAGCTCGCTGGCGCTCGGCCGGGAGTTCGCCTGCTCGTCGGTCAGACCGAGCACGGCGCGGCGGATACCGCCGCGCTGCTCGGCCAGGAAGTTCAACAGCGCGGCACGCTCGTCGCCCCGCTCCTCGGCTCGCACGTGGGTCACCATGGCCGTATCCGCCTCTCGTCCGGGCTCCGCCGCGGCCGGACCTCGCTCCCGGCCACCTCACATCCGGGACGCTACGCGGGCTTGCGGTCAGCTTCCGTCCTCGACGCCCGTCGTGATCCACAATCGCCCGCCTCCCTCCAGGCGGGTCCGCCGCCCGTCCGGGGATCGCCTCCCGGGAACGCCGCCGCCGAGGAGCACCGCCCACCGTCCGCCGCGGGAGGCGCCCCACGCCTCTCGCGCCTCTCACGCACTCACGGCCCCCGCGGCACCGCGGGCGGGACTGTCCGGGCTGCGGGCGCCTGGCCGGCGGCTCGGCCGTCTCAACGCGGAGCGGCGCTCCGCCCGTGCTGCACCGAGATCCACTTCAGGGTGGAGAAGGCGTCCAGCGTGGACTCACCGCCGAGCCGTCCGATGCCCGAGTACTTCTCGCCGCCGAACGGGAACAGCGGCTCGTCGTGGAGGGTGCCGTCGTTCACGTGGAACAGGCCCGTGTCGATGCGCTTGGCGAAGGCCACGCCCCGCTCCACGTCGGCGGTGTGGACGGCGCCGCTGAGGCCGTAGGGGATGCCGTTGACGATGCGGAGGGCCTCCTCCTCACCGTCGAAGCGGACGAGCAGGGCCACCGGGCCGAAGACCTCCCGGCGCAGGAGGGGGGAGTCGGCCGCGACGTCGCCCAGCACGCTCGGGCCGACCAGGTTGTCGGTGGTCTCGCCGCGCACCAGGACCGCGGCGCCCTCCGCGGCGGCCTGCTCGACGATCGCGGAGATCGACGCGGCCTGGAGGGAGCTGGTGACGGGACCGATGGCGGTCTGCGGGTCGCGCGGATCACCGGCCTGCAGGGCGCCGACCTTGGCGACGAACTTCTCGGTGAACTCGTCGGCCACGGAGCGGTCCACCAGGACCCGGTTGGCGGCCATGCAGACCTGCCCCCGGTCGGCGTACCGGCTGAAGACGGCGGCGTCCACGGCGTAGTCGATGTCGGCGTCGTCGAGGACCACCAGCGCGCTGTCGCCGCCCAGTTCGAGCACGGTGCGCTTGAGTTGGCCGCCGCACACGGTGGCGATGTGCCGGCCCACCTTGTCGGAGCCGGCGAAGGAGATGACCCTCGGGACCGGGTGCTCCAGGAAGGCGTCGCCTATCTCGGCTATGTCGGTGAGCACGACGTTCAGCGTGCCGGGCGGAAGTCCCGCGTCCTCGAAGAGCTTGGCGATCAGCGTGCCTCCGGTGACCGGGGTGTCCTGGTGCGGCTTGAGGACGACTCCGTTGCCCAGGGCGAGCGCCGCGGCGACGGGCTTGACGGTGAGCAGGAAGGGGAAGGTCGCCGGGCTGATCACTCCGACCACGCCGACCGGCAGCCGGTAGAGGCGGTTCTCCCTGCCCTCCACCGGGGAGGGCAGGATGCGGCCGTCGGCACGCAGGGTGAGCTGGGCGGCCTCACGCAGGAACTCCTTGGCGAGACCGATCTCCAGGGCCGCCCTGGTGCGGGTGCCGCCGAGCTCGGCGGTGAGCAGGTCGGCGATCTCGGCCTCGCGCTCCTCGACCAGCCGCAGCACCCGCTCGAACACGTCCCGCTGGGTGTAGGGGTTGGCCTCGGCCCACGCGCGTTGGGCTCGGGCGGCCGCCCGGTAGGCCAGGTCCACCTCGTCGGCGGTGGCGATCGGGACGGAGGCCAGCTTCTCGCCGTCGTACGGGTTGACGTCGATGATGTCCCAGGAGCCGGTACCGGGACGCCACTCACCGTCGATGTACTGCTGGGCCAGATCCGTGAAGCACGACGGCGACATGTGATCCCTCTATCCCTAGCTGCCGGGGCAGGCGAGACGGACATCCGATCGACCGCAGAGCCGACCGCGCGGTCTGATCTTCCGTCATCGTACTTGTCACACATGCCCGTTGGGGATGGTCTGCAGGACCCGACCGGGTCACCGACGCCCCGGTCAGGACAGTTGCAGCAGTCCGCGGAGCAGGTCCCGGCTCTCCCCCGGGTCGGGGCTGTCCTGCTGCAACTCCTTCAGCGCCAGCTCGTACTGGGCGACGTCCTCGGGCTTGTCCAGGTACAGGGCGCTGGTGAGCTGCTCCAGGAAGACCACGTCCGACAGGTCCGACTCGGGGAAGCTGAGCACGGTGAAGGCTCCGGACTCACCGGAGTGCCCGCCGAAGCTGAACGGCATCACCTGGAGCCGCACGTTGTGCCGCTCGGACATGTCGATCAGGTGCTGGAGCTGGTCGCGCATCACCTCGCGGTCGCCGTAGGGGCGGCGCAGGGCGGACTCGTCCAGGACGATGTGGAACTCCGGGGCGTTCTCGGCGACGAGGTACTTCTGCCGCTCCAGGCGCAGCGCGACGCGCTTCTCCACGTCGGCCTCGCTCGCCCCCTTCATCCCGCGCCGGACCACCGCGCGGGCGTACGACTCGGTCTGCAGCAGGCCGTGCACGAACTGCACCTCGTACGCGCGGATCACGGATGCGGCGCCCTCCAGGCCCACGTAGGTGGGGAACCAGTTGGGCAGGACGTCCGAGTAGCTGTGCCACCATCCGGCGACGTTGGCCTCCCGGGCCAGGTTCACGAGGGCGTTGCGCTCCGCCTCGTCCGTGATGCCGTACAGCGTCAGCAAGTCCTCCACGTCCCTCGTCTTGAAGCTGACCCGACCCAGTTCCATCCGGCTGATCTTCGACTCGGAGGCGCGGATGGAATACCCCGCCGCCTCGCGGGTGATGCCCCGCGCCTCACGCAGTCGCCTGAGTTGCGAGCCGAGCAGCATGCGTCGCACCACCGATCCGGGCTCTCCCGCGCTCACGTTCGCCTGCCTCCCCAACCGTCTTCAGGGGCCGAAGTCTGCCACTAAAACACTCCGAGCAGTACTCGTGCGATTACAGAGACGGAAAGAAGACGGGCAGCTCGTGCCACACCAGGGGGGCAAAGAGCAAGGGGACGGCCGCGGAACGGCAGGAGGACGGCGGAAAAAATGGCCAAGAAGCGGTACGTGCAGTCTCAATTCGGTCACGTGCACGTGCATCTGCCCTTGCATCTGTAGTGCGCATCCGAAACCATGGTCCCGCACCACCGCTGCCTCGCTACGACCGCGAATTCCCGGGAGTGCCTCGCATGGGGACGAATGGATCGACCATGCTCGAGCCGTTACGGCAGGGCCTTCCGCCACTGGACCTCGAAGCCGTGGCCGACGCCGCCTCCTGCGCCCTGTCCACCCGCTACGAAGCAGTGGGCGACGCAAGGCAGTTCACCCGGAGCACCCTCGACCGGTGGGAGCTGGGCGAGCGCTTCGACGACGTCTGCCTGGTCGTCTCCGAACTCGTCACGAACGCCCTGCGGCACGCGCTGCCCGCCACCGGCCCCCGGTCGCCCGAGCACCCCTCGCCCGTCCGGCTGCACCTGATGCGCTGGACGGAGCTGCTGGTGTGCGCGGTACGCGACCCCAGCGACGACTCCCCGGTGGCACGCGACCCGGAGGCCCTGGAGGACTTCTCGGCGGAGTCGGGACGCGGACTGTTCCTCGTCGACTCCTTCAGCGACAGCTGGGGCTGGCACCCCCTCGCGGGCACCCTCAACGGCAAGGTGGTCTGGGCGCTGTTCCGCCTGAACCCGCCGCCGGGCGAGTGACGAACCCCGGCGCACCGGCGCGCCGGGGTTCTACGCGCGTCACGGACGGCGCGGAAGCCCTCACCGCACGTTGCCCGCGGCGGCCCGCGGCCGGCGGCCGGGGACGAGCCGGCATGCGCGTCGGGGCGTCAACCGCCCGCGGACGTCAGCCCGCGATCAGGTGGTCGAACTCGCCGTCCTTGACGCCGAGGAGCATCGCCTCGATCTCCGCGCGCGTGTAGACGAGCGCCGGACCGTCGGGGAACCGCGAGTTCCGCACGGCCACATCACCACCCGGCAGTCGCGCGAACTCCACGCAGGATCCCTGCGAGTTGCTGTGCCGGCTCTTCTGCCACGCAACCCCGCACAGCTGGGTGGCGGCGATGCCGTTGGACACTCCGGACGCCCCGGTCGCGCCGGACGCGTCGTTTACGTCGTACACGTCGTACACGTCGTGGTCCACAGGTCGCTCCCGATGGTGCACTGGCTGATGAGGCCACTGATGCGTTGGCGATACAGCGGTGATGCAGTGGTTCAACTGAGCGCGATCATAGCTTCGTTCACGTGCAGATGCATGAGCATATGCACGTGCACGGGCGGTGCTCCTCCGGTTACAGCTTTGCCGGACGTCCCGACGAAGGGCCTGGAGGACACCCGGTCGCCGCTGCACCTGTTGCAGCGTCTGCCCAGCAGCCTGCATGACATGTGTGCGCCAACCCCCGTCCATGATCCTCGAGCCGTCCGTCGCGCCGGATCGACCGGATCCAAGCCATCCTGCACTAGGAACAGACGCATACCGGAGCTCCCGTGTTCCACGGTCCCGCCGATCGGCCCGGCAACCGGGCCGCCGGGATCCGCGCCGGCCCGGCGGACGGACGGCGTCCGCTCGACACCGCAGACGAGCACCTCCAGGTCCGCGCCCCGAGCGGCGGGAGCCGTGGCCGCAGCGCGGAAGCCGTTCGGCACCGGCCGCCGGCCTCGACCGGAACGGCCCGGCACCACCGGCGCCGAGCCCCGCCCGCGCACCCCGTGACCGCCGGAGAGGACCCGGAGGACCGTCCGATGCAGGTGGCCGACCCGCATGCAGGTGGCCGACCCGCATGCAGGTGGCCGACCCGCCGGGACAGTCCGCACGGTCGCGCCGAACCGCCCGCCTCCGCCGCCGTACACCGCCGTTGCACACCGCCGTTGCACGCCGTCACCGCGTCCCGCCGGGCCCCCATGACCGGCTGGTAACTTGCTGCCACCCTTCCGGCCCACCGGCCGACACCGGCAACAGCTTGGGAGTCGCAGTGACCTCGGTGACCTTCTCTCGCTCACCGCGCGGCGCGGCCCGCCGCACGATACGGGGCATCACCTCGGCCGCAGTACTGGCGGGCGCACTCACGCTGACGGCGTGCGGCGGCGACGCCGAGAACGGGCCGCCGGCCGACCCCACCCCCTCCGCCACGTCCACGGTGAACACCGACGGCGGAACGGGCACGACGAGCAGCGCCCCCGCCGACGGGCTGGCGGGCAGCTGGCTCGCCACCACGCACGGCAAGGCGGTGGTCCTGGTGGTGAACGGCAAACAGGCAGCGGTGTTCACCACCGGGGGAACCGTGTGCAGCGGGGCCGTCGCCGATGCGCCGGGGACAGCCGGCGCGATCCGGCTCACCTGCACGGACGGCAGCACCGACCGGGCGAACGGCACCGTCGACTCCGTCGGCGCCCGGACACTCCGCATCACCTGGAAGGGCGGCCTGGGCACCGAGACCTACACCAGGTCGGAGGGCGGCAAGCTGCCCAGCGGGCTACCCACGGCGGGCCTCGGGTCGTAGCGTCGGGCCGGCCTCACCCCAACCGGCCGTTCAGGGCAGGCGGGGACGTGCGCGCATCCGCGCCCGATCGGCGGCCTCGGCACCCCGGTTCCAGCCCGCCGCGTCACTGACGCCGCGCAGGCGGGTGGAGACCGTCTGCGGGAACATGCGGTCGGTCGCGGCGGTGACGGCCACCTCGCGCGAAGCCAGCACCGGCAGCAGCTCCCGCCCCACCTCGGCGGCGGCCCGATCTGCGGCGGAGGCCAGCCGGGCACCGATCCGCTGGGCGTAGGAGGCGAGGAACGACTGCCGGAAGGTCTTCGTCCTTTTCCGTCCTCCACGGCGCTCGACGGCCTCGGCCTTCGCCAGCGCCGCCTGCGCCTGCACCAGAAGCGAGGTGTGGAGCAGTTCGACCGCGTCCAGGTCCGCCTCGAAACCGACCACCGTCGAGAACCCGAAGGGCTCGTTCCACACGGACCGGCAGTGGTTGGCCGTGGCGACCGCGTCCAGCAGCACGGCCTTGGCCTGCTCGTACGGCGGCTCCACACCGATACGGCGGGCGCCCGGCGCGTCCGGGTCCGGCTGGTGTGCGGCGAGCATCGCTTCGTCGACCGCGTGTCGGGCCATCAGCTCCTGCGCCTTGGCGGTGAGCGCCTCGGCCTCCTCCGGGAAGCCGGTCGCCTCCGCCTTGGCGAGCAGCCCTCGGATACGGGAGAGCGCGCGGGAGTCGGACGCACCCCGCCGACGCGGCTCACGGGTCCGCTCCTCGAGGGGTTCCAGAGCAGGGATCCGCAGCAGCAGCCGGTACAGCTCCAGAACGGCGGTGGCGTGCGTGAAGCGGTCGGTCCGGGGCCGAGCGCCGGCGGGAAGTGCGGCGACCTGTTCGGACCACCGGCGTCCCCGCGGCCGGTCCTCGGGACCCTGCGCCCGGACGAGTTCCGCCAGGAGTGCCGCGTGGACGTCCCCCAGCTCGCGCCTGACGAACCGCAACAGGTCGGCAGGCTGCCATCCGCGCCGCCAGGCCGCCGCCACCAGCCCCCGCCCCCGCCTGCCGAGTTCGGCGTCCGCCGCGGGATCGGCGGCGAGCAGCGACGCACCCGTGTCCAGCGCTGCGTCCGCGTCCGCACCCCGGGGAACACCGACGGCCCCCGCTCCGGTACCCCCCGCACCGGTACCCCCCGCGCCGCCGGTCCACGTCCCGGCGGAGACGCCGTAGAGGGCGATCCGGAAGGCGCGGTCGACAGTGCCCTCCCGTTCGTCCGCGCTGCTCGTACTGGTCACCCGTCGATCGTGCCACGGGTCGCCGGGCTGCCGACGCGCGCGCTTCGCGCTCCACACCTCCCACCCCGCCCCGGGCCGTCAACCAAGGGTTGACAGCCTCCCTGCGTCAACCTACGGTTGACACATGTCGGCCTCCTCGGGAATCCCATCCTCCGTACGCCTCGACGAGCTCATCGCAGCCATCAAGACGGTCCACGCCCGACCCCTCGAACAACTCCAGGACGCGGTCATCGCCGCCGAGCACCTCGGCGAGGTCGCAGACCATCTGATCGGCCACTTCGTCGACCAGGCCCGCCGTTCGGGCGCCTCCTGGTCGGACATCGGCAAGAGCATGGGCGTCACCCGGCAGGCCGCACAGAAGCGGTTCGTGCCGAAGGAGACGACCGGCATGGACCCGAACCAGGGCTTCAGCCGCTACACGCCCCGCGCCCGCGCGGTGGTCATGGCCGCCCACCAGGCCGCCCGGGAAGCCGGCAACACCGAGGGCCTGCCCGCCCATCTGGTGCTCGGCCTGCTCAGCGAGCCGGAGTCCCTGGCAGCGAAGGCGATCGCCGCCCAGGGGGTGGCGTCCGACGCCGTCCGCCGTGCAGCGGACTCGGCTCTCCCTCGCGCCGCCGAGGAAGCACCCGAACTCGTGCCCTACAGCTCGGACGCCAAGAAGGTCCTGGAACTCACCTTCCGCGAGGCCCTGCGCCTGGGCCACAACTACGTCGGCACCGAGCACATCCTGCTGGCACTGCTGGAGTTCGAGAACGGTGAGGGCGTCCTCAGCGGTCTGGGCCTCGGCAAGCAGCGCACCGAGGAGTACGTCGTCGAGACGCTGTCGATGCTGGTCGCGGACCGGGATCGAGAGGAGGGGCAGGAGGGGCAGGCACAAGAGGGGTAGGAGGGGTAGGAGGGGCGGCAGGAACAGCGGAGTCAGCGCACCGGTGACGGACAGTCCGCGGCCGCCGGAAGCGCTGCGCGGGCGCCTGAGGTGACGGATCCGCCGGCCGCCGCCGGGCTGCGCACGCGGGTCGCCCGCTCCCGCTCCCGCTCCCGCTCCCGCTCCCGCTCCCGCTCCCGGCGGGGGATACCGCTGTCCTCGTCCCGGTACGAACTGCCGGTCCCGACGAGCCGCCGATCTTGACGAACTGCCGGTCCTGCGGGTCCCGGGCCGCGGCCACCGGGAGTCGCCACGGGTACCGATGTCGGACCCGAGTGCGACACTCGCCCCATGACCGACCGCTGGGCGCTCGCCCCGGCCGAGGACGGCGGGGCCGAGCTGGCCGCCCTCGGTCCCGAGGGGCTGCCCGCCGGCCCGGTGCTGCGGGAGGCGGACCTGGCGCAGGCCGTGCGCAGCCGTCCGGACGTGGTCCGCTGGGTGTGGCGGTCGACGGCGGAGGTGTACCCGCGGCTGCTCGCCGAGGGGGTGCGGGTCGACCGCTGCTACGACGTCGAGGACGCCGAGATCCTCCTCCTCGGGCACGAGGGCCGGTACGGCGAACCCCGCTCGGCCGCGGCCGCGCTTGCCCGGTTGCGCGGGGGACCGGTACCCCCGGATCCGCCCCAGCGGTCCGCCGAGCCGGGGACGCAGGCCCAGTTGTTCGAACCGCGGGGCACTCGCCTGCCCCTGGCGGACCTCCTCGCGGTCTACGCGGAGCAGCAGCAGCGGCACCACCGCACCGAGCACCCCGGGCGGATGCGGCTGCTGACGGCCGCCGAGTCGGCGGGGATGCTGGTGGCCGCCGAGCTGAACCGTACGGGGCTGCCGTGGAGCGCGGACGTCCACCGCGAGGTGCTGCACGACCTGCTGGGCGAGCGGTACGCGGGCGGCGGCGAGCCGCGCCGCCTCGCCGAGCTGGGAGCCGAGGTGTCGGCCGCGTTCGGGCGCCGGGTGCGGCCCGACCTGCCCGCCGACGTGATCAGGGCCTTCGCCCGGGCAGGGGTCAGGGTCAGGTCGACCCGGCGCTGGGAGCTGGAGTCCGTCGACCATCCCGCCGTGGCACCGCTGCTGGAGTACAAGAAGCTGTACCGCATCTGGGTCGCCCACGGCTGGAGCTGGCTGCACGACTGGGTGCGCGAGGGCCGGTTCCGCCCGGAGTTCCTCGCCGGCGGCACGGTCACCGGACGCTGGGTCACCCACGGAGGCGGCGCGCTGCAGATCCCCAAGGTGATCCGCCGGGCCGTGGTCGCCGACCCGGGCTGGCGGCTGGTCGTCGCCGACGCCGACCAGATGGAGCCGCGCGTCCTCGCCGCGATCTCCCGCGACCCCGGCCTGATGGAGGTCGCGGGCCGGACGGACGACCTCTACCAGTCCGTCTCCGACCGCGCCTTCTCCGGTGATCGTGCCCAGGCCAAACTCGCGGTGCTCGGCGCGGTCTACGGGCAGACCTCCGGAGACGGGCTGAAGAACCTCGCCGCACTGCGCCGGCGGTTCCCGAGAGCGGTGGCGTACGTCGACGAGGCGGCGCGGGCCGGTGAGGAAGGACGCCTGGTGCGCACCTGGCTGGGGCGGACCTGCCCGCCGGTCGCGGGGGCGGCCGAGGACGCGGCGCAGGAGGCGGGCATCCCCGTCGCCCCGGACGTCCCGGAGAGCGAGGAGGAAGGCGGTTCCAGGGCCTGGACGCCGGGCTACGCCTCCACGGACGCCCGCGCCCGCGGCCGCTTCGCCCGGAACTTCGTCGTCCAGGGCAGTGCCGCCGACTGGGCGCTGCTGCTGCTCGCCGCGCTGCGGCGGACCTGCGCGGACATGGCCGCGGAGCTGGTCTTCTTCCAGCACGACGAGGTGATCGTGCACTGCCCGGAAGAGGAGGCGGACGCGGTGGTCGCGGCGATCGCGGACGCGGCGGAGCTGGCGGGACGGCTGACGTTCGGCGACACACCGGTACGGTTCCCGTTCACCACGGCCGTGGTGAAGTGCTACGCCGACGCCAAGTGAGGCGCGGACCACCGCACGAACCTTCCGGCATCCCCGCTTCCCGGCTTCCCGGCTTCCCCGCTTCCCGGCTTCCCCGCTTCCCGGCTTCCCCGCTTGCCCGCTCTTCCGATCCCGCGATCCCCCCGCTCTTCCGATCCCGCGACAGCGTGTCAGGGCGCGGGGCGGATCAGAGGACCGGCGGACGCCCCAGACGCGTCAGCCGCCACACCGTGCTCCACCGCATCGACCGCCGCTCACCGGCCGGTTCGCGCACTCCCTCCAGGAAACCCCCGAACCAGGCCCGCAGTCCGCCGAGCGACCGCGTCCGCAGCAGCGTGACGCCGATCCACACCCCCAGGTGGACGGGGATGAGGGGCAGCGGAAGCCGGCGGCGGGCCAGCCACACGCGGTTGCGGGCGGTCACCCGGTAGTAGATGGCGTGCCGGGCCGGCGAGGTCCTGGGATGCTGGAGCAGCAGTTCCGGAGCGTAGAGGATCTTCCAACCCGCGTCGGCGGCCCGCCAGGCGAGGTCGGTCTCCTCGTGAGCGAAGAAGAACTCGGCGGGCCAGTCCCCGATCTCGTCGAGCATGGCCATACGGAACCCGTGGCCGCCGCCGAGGAATCCGGTGACGTAGCCTCCGCGCAGCGGGTCGGCGTCGCCCGCGCGCGGCACATGGCGGCGCTGCGTCTCGCCGTGCTCGTCGGCGACGCGGAATCCGACGATCCCGAGCCGGTCGTCCCCGGCGAACAGGTCCCGCACCCGGCGCAGCACATCCGCGTCGACGAGGAGTCCGTCGTCGTCGAGTTCCACCACGACGTCGACGTCACCGTAGGCGCGCAGCCGGGCGAGGGCGACGTTCCGGCCACCGGGGCAGCCGAGGTTCTCCTCGACCTCGACGCAGGTGACCTCCCCGGGCAGCGACAGACGCCGCGCGAACTCGGGCAGGCGGCAGCCGTTGCCGACGACGACGATGCGGGCGGGCGCGAGGTCCTGCCCGGCCACGGACCTCAGCAGGGCGTCCACCTCCGCAGGCCGGTTCCCCATGGTCACCACGGCAACGGCGATCCTCGGCTGCACCACGTGTCCCACCCCGTCCGTTCCGGCGAGCACGACCGCGCCACCACGGCACGGTGCCCGTTGTCCATCTGTTCACCAGAATGTTGCCCCATCACCGGCAACCGGCCCGGCACGCAGGCACTTTGCGTCCGTTTTGCGGTGAATTCCCGCAGACGTCACCTCCGGCCGGCGACCGCCCGGACGCGGGCACGTGCGGAGTGGGGTGCGGGCCGGGACCGGGAAGCGCTTCGCTGACCCCCGAACGGCGCAGCGGCCGACCGGCGCAGCGGCCCGACACGCTCACCGCACCGTCCGGCGGTGCACCGGCCGGACGGTCCGGCGGGTCCTCCCTTACACGGCGCGGGCCCGACAGCTCTGCTGATCCCACCCGTCACTGGTGCGGGAGTACCAGACCGAATGCGCGCTCGACGCCCTCGGCACCGCTGTCCGTCAGATGGACCACGCGCGGACCGGCGCCCCGGCGTACCCAGCCCAGCTCGAACAGACGGGACGTCAGCACAGCCCCGAGCCCCCCGGCCAGATGGTGCCGGCGTTCGCTCCAGTCGACGCAGTAGCGGATCGCGGGCCGGCGCGGCGGCAGCCGGTCGGCGTCGACACCGAGTTCGCGCAGATGCTCGCGGCCGGCGGCGGTGAGCCGGTAGCGGACGTCGTGCCCGTAGGAGGCGGGCCGGTCGCGCACCGCCTGCTCGGCGCGGTGGATCCCGTCGTACCCGGTCAGGACGCCGCGTTCGAGCAGCGACCGCATCAGGCCCACGCCGAGCTGCCCCGCGAGGTGGTCGTAGCAGCTGCGGGAGCGGTACAGCGCCTTGGTGCGGTTGCTCTGCTTCAGGGAGGTGAGGGGCAGCGGCGGGGCGATCAGCGCCAGCGCCTCCAGGGCGGCGCCGACATCCGGCCCGGCGAGCCGGTAGTAGCGGTGCCGGCCCTGCCGCGCGACGGTGACGAATCCGGCGCCGACCAGTTTGGCCAGGTGCGCGCTGGCCGTTGCGGCGCCGACCCCGGCCTCGCCCGCGAGTGCGCTCGCCGGCAGGGCGCGCCCGTCGGCCAGGCACTTGAGCATCCTGGCCCGCGACGGGTCGGCGATCAGCGCGGCGGCGCGGGCGATGTCGGTCTGCTGCTTGAGCGGCTGGCCGTCGCTCCCGGCGGCCGGGGCGGCGGTGCCCGGCGGGGTGGGGCGGGACGCGCCGAGAGGATTGTTCGGCATGTCCGAAGCGTAGGCCACGGCACCACATCGACGCTTCGACGGCCAACGAAGTATCCGGCACCCATGATCTCCTCATGGCCTCCACGTCCTCCGCGGGCCCCGACTCCGGCACGGACCACCCCGCGGCACCGCCCGCCACCGGCACACCCACCACGCCCGCACCCGCACCCGCACCCGCACCCGCCACCGGTGCGTCCGCCGCCCCGGCCCCACGACTCCCGCTCACCCAGGATCCGCGGCCGCCGCGCCCTCCACTGACCGAGTCCCCCCGCCCCCCGCTCACCCCGTCGGCCCGCCCCGCACTCGCCCGCGCCCCGCTGATCGCCCTCAGCCTCGGCTACTTCCTGGTGATGCTCGACGTCACCGTCGTGAACATCGCCGTGCCCGACATCCGCACCTCGCTCGGCACGGGCCCCACCGCCCTGCAGTGGATCGTCGACGGCTACAGCACCGTCTTCGCCGGGCTGCTGCTGCTCGGCGGCAGCCTCGCCGACCGCCTCGGGCACCGCCGGGTGTTCCTGACCGGCCTCGGCGCCTTCACCCTCGCCTCCCTGGCCTGCGGCCTGGCGTCTTCCCCGCACGCGCTCATCGCCGGACGGCTCGCCCAGGGCGCCGGCGCCGCACTGCTGGTGCCCGCCTCGCTCGCCCTGCTCCGGGCCACCTACCCCGACCGGACCGTCCGGTCCCGGGCCGTCGCGGTCTGGGGCGCGGTCGCCTCGCTCGCCTTCGGAGCGGGCCCCGCCCTCGGCGGACTGCTGGTCTCCGGGTTGGACTGGCGAGCCGTGTTCTGGCTGAACCTGCCCGTCGGCGCCCTCGCGGTGCACCTGACGCTGCGCCATCTCCCGACCTGCGCCGGCGACCACTCCCACCGCTCCCACCGCTCCCACCGCCGAACGGACCTGCCGGGCCAGGTACTCGGCATCGTCGGCCTGCTCGCGCTGGCGGGCGGACTCAACGAGGCGGGCCCCCGGGGCTGGACCGCACCGGCGGTGCTGGCGGCCTTCGGGCTCGGGACCGCCGCGCTGACCGCCTTCGTCCTGACCGAACGCACCCTCGAAGCCAGGGCGGCAGCCGGCCGCGGCACACGCGCACCGCTTCTCCCGCCGTCCCTGTTCCGCTCCGCCCCCTTCGCCGCGACCGCCGCCGTGGGCCTGCTGATCAGCCTCGGCTACTACGGCATGCTCTTCCTGACCACCCTCTGGTTCCGGCAGGTGCGGGGGCTGAGCGTCCTGGCCACCGGCCTCGCCCTGCTGCCGTCGGTGTGCATGGGCCTGATCGCCGCCCCGCTGTTCAGCCGGATCTCCGCCCGCCGCGGGCCCTACCTCCCCATGGCCGCCGGGCTCGCCCTCGGCACCGCCGGCTTCCTCGGGTGGGTGCCCGCCGGCCCCGGCACCCCCTATCCGGCGCTCCTGTTCGCCCTGGTCGCGACCGGACTCGGCCAGACCATGAGCGCGATCGCCGCGACCGCCGCCAGCATCGAGGCCGCGCCCGCAACCGATACCGGAACCGCCTCCGCCGTCTTCAACGTCTCCCGGCAGGTCGGCAGTGCCGTCGGGGTGGCCCTGTTCGGCACCCTCACCGCCGCCTCCGCCGATTTCAGCTCAGGTCTGCGACTGTCCGCTACCATCGCCGCCTCCGCCTTCGCCCTCGCCACCCTGCTCGCCCTGGCCGCGCAACGAGGCACCGCCCGCGACCGCAGCCACCGCGCACCCGACACCCCCTGACCCCGGCCCCACACCGCGTCCCCGCCCGACGACGCCAGGTTCTCCGTCCCCCTCGACAACTCCCGGCTCCACTGACCCGAACAGCTCCGCGAGAGAGGCCCTCACCGCCATGAGCAGCGCCCGCACCACACCGACCGCCGAGGTCCTGCACTACTCCGCCTTCGCCGCCGACCCGTCCGGCGGCAACCCGGCCGGGGTCGTCCTCGACGCCTCCGCACTGGACGACGACGCGATGATCGCCGTCGCCGCCGGACTCGGCTACTCGGAGTCCGCGTTCCTCACACCCGGACCGGACCCGGACGACAGCCGGTCCTTCACCCTCAGGTTCTTCAGCCCCAAGGCGGAGGTGGACTTCTGCGGCCACGCCACGGTCGCCACCGCCGTCGCCCTCGGCGAACGCTTCGGCACCGGCCGCTTCGACCTGCACACCCCCGCGGGCCGCGTTCCGGTCACGGTCCGGGAGGAGAACGGCGCGCTCAAGGCGACGCTCACCAGCGTGCCGCCGCGCGTGGACGAGGCGGACCCGGACGACGTCGCGGAGGCACTCGCCGCGCTCGGCTGGAAAGCCGGCGAACTGGACTCCGCGCTGCCCCCGAAGATCGCCTTCGCCGGCGTGCGCCACCTGGTCCTCGCCGCCGCCAACCGGCAGCGGCTTGCCGACCTGGACTACGACTTCGACCGCCTGCTCGCCCTGATGCGCAGGCTCGACCTGACCACCCTCCAGTTGGTCTGGCGCGAGACGCCCACGGTGTTCCACGCCCGCGACCCGTTCCCGGTCGGCGGCGTGGTCGAGGACCCGGCGACGGGAGCCGCGGCGGCAGCCTTCGGCGCCTACGCCCGCCATCTGCGCCTCGTACCCGAGGACGCCCAGCTGACCATCCACCAGGGCCACGACATGGGCCGCCCCTCGCTTCTGGAGGTGGCCCTGCTTCCCGGCGAGGCCTCCATCCGCGTCTCCGGCACCGCGATCCCTCTCTGACCGCACCCGCCCGCACATCCGACCTCGGCCGGCACGGCACCGG
Source organism: Streptomyces sp. MS06 (assembly GCF_047200655.1). Classification (NCBI taxonomy): domain Bacteria; kingdom Bacillati; phylum Actinomycetota; class Actinomycetes; order Kitasatosporales; family Streptomycetaceae; genus Streptomyces; species Streptomyces sp. MS06. The sequence continues at coordinate 56,983 of NZ_JBJZOJ010000006.1, read as the reverse complement.
CCCCGCAAGTCCCTGAAGCGTCCCTTCCAGGCCGCCAGGATCACCGTCATTCGCTCACCGTGAACTGCCCGTTCGTCTCTCTCAGCCTGCCTCTCCGGAGCAGTTCGTCGATGTCGGAGTCCAGGAAGCTGCGGATATCCCGGCCCATGCGGCGCCAGCCGAAGAACTCACCCGTATGCCGTACCAGTTCGTCGCGAGAGACTCCCGGGCACTCCGCAGCGAGTTCGTACAACGCCAACTGCCGTTCGATCGGCGCAATGTGAGCGGCCTTTCGCGGGGTGTCACCTTCCCCTGGAACACGGGCATCCAGCTCTTCCCGGCCCGCCACATCCAGGAAGGAGCCGTCCACGGCGACCAGCCCCGATCGAACGAGACCGCGCACCACGTCCCGTACGTTGTCGCGGATTCTGTTGCCCGCCCGGGACACCCCCCAAGCCTCCCTGGCCCGCTGCACCAACAGTTCCTCGTGGATGGGGCCCTCAATCCCGATGATTCTCTTCAGGAGCGTACGGAGCGCGGGCCGTGCCTCCTGCGTGTGGAGTTCATACGGCGAGGGCACCGTCATCTCGCATGCCTCATATAGGGAGCTCCATGGGCGGTCAGGTTCGGTGTCGACCGGAACGCGCTCATGGTCCGCGTCCGTCGGATACGCACGGTTTCCCGCCTCCGAAGCATCGGGCGCGGTGGAAGTACCTGCGATCCGGCCGTCCTCCCCGGCACCGGAGGTGTCCCCGACGTAGTCGTGCTCGGCGGCCGGTGTCGAACCTCTCCTCGGCTCCGTCGAGGCCGCCTCGGACGGCGATGCTCGTTCGACAGCCAACTCGACCGCCTCGCGCAGTCTCACCTCGGCCGTGGCCCTCGCCCGATACCAGTCAGTGCCCCAGATACGGTGCAGCCGCCAGCCCAACCCGGAAAGCACCTCTTCCCGCAGTCGGTCTCGGTCCCGAGCAGCCTTGGACGAGTGGTACATCGCACCGTCACACTCGATGCCCAGCGCGTAGGTGCCGGGAAACCGCGGATGGCGCACGCCGATGTCGATGCGGTATCCGGCGACGCCGACCTGCGGCTGCACCCGGTAGCCCCAATCGCGCAGCACCCCCAAGACCGACTCCTCGAACGGACTGTCGGGCTCAACGTCGGCCTGTATCACGTCCTGCGCGAGGACGGCGTGGCCGTTTTCGGCGTACTCGAGGTACCTCTTGAGGTGCTGAACGCTTTCGTTCGAGCTGTCGGTCAGACTTTTGCCGCGGAAGGAGGCGACGACCTCCATGCGGAAGCGAGCCCGAGTTACAGCGACGTTGAGACGCCGCCAACCGCCCACCTTGTTGATCGGCCCGAAGTTCGTGCCGAACTTGCCGCGTTCGTCCGGACCGTACCCAATCGACATAATCATGACATCGCGCTCATCGCCCTGAACGGACTCGAGGTTCTTGACAAAGAACCCGTCGAGACGATCCTCGGTGAAGCAGTGGTCCAAATCAGGGCGGCGCTGCCTGGCCTGCTGGACAGCCTGGTCGATGGCCGCCGCCTGGGCCTGGGAGAGGGCGACGACACCCAGGGTGCGGTTGGGGCGCGTGTCGAAGTGATGGATGACCCGCCGGGCGACGAACTCCGCTTCCGCGCGGTTGTCTCGTCGGCCGCCCCGGTCGTACACGCCCTTCGTGGGGAAGAACTCGACCCCGATGTCGTTGCCGTGGTCCAGGGCTCCCGGGAACGTCACCATGGAGTTGCCGTAGAAGGACTTGTTGCTGAAGGTGATCAGGTCCTCGTGGCGGCTGCGGTAGTGCCAGCGCAAGGACAACTCCTGCAGGGCGCCGGCTTTGCAGGCATGCAACAGCGACTCGAAGGTGTCGGGAACGTCTTCGTCGTACTCGTCGGAGTCGTCCTCGACCGCCGCGTCGAAGAAGGAGGTGGGCGGCAACTGCTTCTCGTCGCCGGCCACAATCAGAGAGTCTGCCCTGTACACGCAGTTGACAGCGTCGGCAGGGCGGACCTGTGAGGCCTCGTCGAAGATGACCACATCGAAGTGATAATCAGCAGGCAGGAACTGGCTTACCGTCAGCGGACTCATCATGAAGCAGGGCTTGATGAGCCGGACGACCTCGCGGGTTTGGCCGAGTAGTTCCCGCACCGGCATATGGCGTCGCTTCAGCTCCGCCTGGCGTTTGATCACTGCGGCTGGCCCGCCGCTGAGCCGTCGTGGTCGGCGCGCGTTGCACGCGTCAATCACGGCTCCGCCGGCTGCAGCGACCAGCCGACGGTCGGCCTTCCGGAAGTCCGCCACCCTGACGTCCAGATCCGCAGAGCGAGTGGTGGCGAGCCTGGTATCCGTGGCCAGGAGGTCGTCGGCCCAGCACGTCAGCACTGCTTGCTCGACGACATCGGGCAACTGCTCGGGCAGGACGCCACGGTCGACAGCGCGTGAAACGAGCTCGTCGACACCGTGTCGGGCCAGAACGTCCAATCCTGAGCGGTACGCCTGCCATTCCTCCGGACCGTGCGAGTCAGCCCGGAGTTCGTCAACGACCTGCTGAGCCTGATCGAAAGTGCCGAACAGGGCGACGGCCAACTGGACCTGACGGGAGTCCTCGAAAAGGTCGTGCAGTGCGGTCGAGGACTCGGACCAGTGCTCGACCCGACGCATCACCTCGACACACCAGCCGCCCAAAGCGCCGCGAATGCCGTGGGCCAGCCGCCCCGGCAGCGGATCGGGCTCAGCGCCATCGGCCAGGCGAGCCGTGAGGAGGTCTCGGTGAGTGATCACGCGGGTGAGTTCAGCGATGCGATCTGCCACGGCCAGCGCGGCATCCAGGGCGGGCAGTTCGGCCTCTTCGTGGGGAACGTACCCGCCCAGCGCATCCTCGTGCCGCAGTGCCAGTCGAGCGACCTCGGCCGCAGTGTTCCGCCAGGCCAAAGCATCGTTCAGGCGCCGGGGCAGCGTCTTGTTCCAGACACCGCTGAGCGTGAGCCCGGCTGCCGCCTCGCGGTCATCCTTGTACTGCGCCGACAGACGCGCAAAGATACCCCGGTGCTGTCCGGCGAATCTCTCGACCAGGGCCGGCAGCTCCTGGGCTTGCAGTACCTGTTCACCGAAGATGTCCCCCGCTGCTGAGCGAGCCGCCGTGCGGGCAGCCAGTGCGCCCCTCAACTCCTCAGCCGCCTCATGTGCCTCGCGCAGCGCTTCCCCGTCGAACCATCGCGCAGGCGGCCGTGTCACCGCGGAGGCCAAATCGGCAAGTTCCAGCAGGTCGAATGCCACCCGGGGAGCTTCCGGCTTGGGTAGTCCGAACAGCTCGGCCAGTTGGGCAAGGCTTCCGGAGAGGTCGCCCGACAGCCCGCCACTGGCCTTGGCCAGATTTCGGTCGGGCAGTCCCGCTTCCAGAAGCCGTACGGTCTGACGTACATCGTGCCCGGTATGCGGTTCGGGGGTCGTGAGTGCGAACGGACGGCGTTCGACAGCCGATCGCAAGTCTGCCAGTGCGTCAGCAGCCTCTGCGAGAACTGAGTTTGAAGCAGAGACTCCTTTCAGCCCACGCCAGACGAACGCGTCGCCCTCCACTGCCGGGCGCCAGGAACGACTGACTGTGCCGGCCGCCTCCAACAGCGCCTGAAGCTCCCCGGCGCCAAGCTGCCGGACCAGGCCGGTGCTTCGGGCGCCGAGGGTGAGTCGTGGAGTATCTGCCTGCTCCAGGAGAACCAAGCGGCCCAAGACATCGTGAAGGCAGCGGTCGAGCGGTTCGCGGACCTGGTTCATCGCCGCCGCGTAGGCGGACAGTTCCTCGCGCAGCCGGCGGGCACGGTCGAGTTCGTGCTCGGCTGCGCCGGTGATCGGCACCTTGGTGGTCAACACCCGCTCGAGCTCCGTCGCCACAGCCTTCTTGCTGGTGTCACGGCTGTGCAGTGCCATCACGAAGTCCGCGAGGCCGACTCCCCGCAACCTGTTGCGGACCACGTCGAGCGCTGCGGCCTTCTCACTGACGAAAAGGACGGAACGGCCGGCGTGCATGAGCGCGGCAATCATGTTGGTGATCGTCTGACTCTTGCCCGTACCGGGCGGCCCGCTCATCACGAAGGAACGGCCGTCCAGCGCGGCCGCGATGCACTGCCGCTGCGAGGAGTCCGCGTCCAGCACCAGCGGAGTCCGTTCGGGCAGCTGGATCTCGTCGATGCGGTGGAGCTCGGGCGGTTCGAAGCCGATCAGATCGTCGGGCAGTCCCGCATCGGGTCCCAGGCCCACGGCCCAGATCAGCGGGTTGGCGAGGATGCGCTCCTCGTTCTGCTGGAGGTCCTGGTACATGGCCTCTTTGTGCGAGGCGAAGAGACCCAGCACGAGACGCTCGTCCACCGACCAGCCATCCTGACCACCAGCAACCTCCCGGGCGGCGGCAAGGACGGCAGCCGGATCGGCGACATCACAGTCGGCCACCGAACTCCAGTCGACACCCAGCCGCTCCACCTTGACCGCGAGCGCGGGATTGTGGATCCGGTCCTGACCCTCAGCCGGGTACAGACGCGTCTGCCGTCGGCCATCCCGACGAAGCTCCACAGGTACGAGTAGCAGCGGAGCGGAACTCGTCTCCGCCGCTCCCTCCTCCCGCCAATCCACCATGCCGACACCCAGCCAGAGCACCCACAGCCCATAGTCGTTGTACATCTGGCCCGACTTTTGAAGCAGTTGGTAGAGCGATGCATCCAGCCTCGCCTGCGTGCTCTTCTGCGTCACCAAGGCAGGGACACGGCCGGCGCCGCCCGCTGCGGTGGTGACGTCGTGCTCGTAGGACACTTCGGTGCTCGGATCTGCCCCTCTTGCGGCCTCGCCGACCACGCCGCCTTCGACGTGCTGGGCGTCCTCGACGGATGCAAAGGTCCAACCGCGAGCGAGCCCCGCTAACAGCGCGGCGACGCCAGGAGCCGTAATCTCCAGGGTCGCCGTCCTCGTATGGCGGAAATTCAGCAGGCGGTTGCGTCCGCCGAGGTCGAGCAAGGAGTTGCGCCAGTCGCCCAGCACCACCTTCAACCGGTTGAGAGCAGGATCGCCACCACCAGCCGGACCACTGCTGTCACTCGCCGGGACTCCGGTCCATCGCGAACTGGGCATACACGAATTATCTCAGTACTGATAGCCCGACACACCCGTCTCGGTCCTTCTCGTCGTGGATGAGCCACCCACGGCAAGGCCCTGTTGCACTGCGTAGCGCAACAGGGTCTTTCCGTGTCCAGGCTGTACCCACTTCAACGAAGGGCTGGAGTCGAGCCACAAGGTCACCGAGCCCGTCCGCTCGCGCATCGCTCAGGCAAGCCGTTCCCGCAGCGTTCCCGGCCAGGTCCGCGCACTGCCCGAACAGCACAGAGGCCCAGGTTACGCCCTACACGACCTGGGCTTATCAGTGCCGCCTTCGGGGTTCGAACCGGAGACCTACGCATTGCGAGGCCGAGAGCGATCTTGCTGCCCCGTGCCCGCATCATGGCGACCGGTGGCATCTCTGCCGGTGAGCGCACATACGGCAGGACGGCTCGCGCTGGACTGTGCCGAAACGTCCGAAGGGGTCCGTCCACCGAACGTCACCGGCCGTCACCTGCCGTCACCTGCCGTCACCTGGCTGCACGCCCCGCGGAAGGCCCGGAGTTCCGCTTCCGCCAGGTGGGCCGGACCCACGAGAGGCATGCATGCCGTGAGTCGTCCGCGCAGAGCTGACAGGAATTCCGGGCCCCCTCAAGCATCAATGCACCTCAAGGCCCGTGCCGGAACCTTCAAGCGGGACGACGGTGGCCGCGGTCGGCCTACCCCCTGGCAGGGCACGCGCTGGCACATCTGCGCGGCGAGCGCCTCACCATCCGGGAGTTCCGCAGTCGCGGCCGGCTACCGGCCGAGCAGGTCCCGGAGTGGGTCCCGGGACGCCTGGCCGTTGCGGTCCAACGCCTCGACGAACCGAGCGACCTCGGAGACGCGAATCGAGTTGAGATCTCCCGGCCGGACGACGATGCGAAGCTCAGGCGTGTGCCTCTCGGTCCGGCTGCTGGCCAGGAAGGTGTCGATGATGAGGATCATGAGCTGCTCGGACTCGAGCTCCACCCGGGCCAGTCCCGATCCGACCACCGGGATCGCCGTCGGCTTGCGCAGGCCGTGCACGGCGACGTCGGCCCACAGGCGCTCCAGGCTCAGCCGCAGGTCGTCCGGGTCGGACCGGGTGACGAGGTCGTTGCCCTGCCTGCAGTGCGCGAAGGCGAAGACGCGGCGGCCGGACAAGGGCAACGGAACGACCGTGCCGATCGGGTACCGGATCCGCTTGCCCTTCGGCTTGTCCCGCACGAGTTCCGTCCCGGAGGGTTCGACCCGTTGCAGCCCCTTGCGCAGCGCCCGGTCGAGAAGCCCCCGATCGCCGGCGTAGATGCGGTCGAGCAACTGTCCCTGCACGCTGTCGCGGCTGATGACCACGTCGTTCTCGGTGGCGGTGTCGAAGGTGTCGCAGAACCCCACGGCCATATTGGCGTCGTGCTGGTCGAACAGATCGCCCGCCTTGACCACCAGCCTGGTGTGGATTCCGGTGAACTCGCGCCGCAGTACCTCGTCGCCGTGGCGGGCACGAACCCGCCGGCGCAGCGAACACACGGCGGCCGCCGCGGCCGAGTCGTCGGGCTGGTCCGCAGCCAGTTCCTCGGCGATCGGCAGCGCCAGTTCCGGATGGCCGAGATCGGCCTGCGCCTGAACGAGTTCCCTGCGGGCCGTGTCCAGCAGGCCCATCAGCCGATGCACCAGCGGCTTGGCGAAATCCGACTCGGCCACCTCCTGCAGCGGTCTTCCCTTCCAGAGTCGGAGCGCCCGGTTCAGCAGCACGACGGCCGTCGCGGGATCCGAACGGGTGGCCTCGTTCACCAGCTCGAAGAATTCGATGCTGTCCAGTCGATCACGGTCCAGCACGAGCCGGTATGCCGACTCTGGATACGGGCCGCTCAGTATCTGCTCCGTGCGCAGGAGCGGCGAAGCCGAGTCCTCGCTCGAATCGACGGCCTTCCGCAGTTCGCTGATTCGCTGCTGCACCTGGGTCCGGTGAGACCTCCCCACCTGGCCCTCGTGCGGCATTCCCCACAGCTCGCGGTAGAGCCGGGTCACCGGAACTGCTTCCCCTTCGGCCGCGATCAGCCGCAGCAGGAGCTTGACCGTGAGCGGCGGCATTCGCACCCGTGTGCCGCCGACGGTGAGGGCCGTCGTGCCCAGCACGCTTATCCGGACACGCGTCACCTGGTTCTCCGGCTTCGTCGACTGGCGTCCCGCGGGTTCCGCCGGAAGGCGGCAACTTGACTGTATCAACGGAGCGTTGGGCGAATCCAGAAAAACTGTGAAGCACGCCTGAAGCACCTGGGAAGCGGAAAGACTCCTCCGCGCGGGTACCTGGTCCGATTCAATGGCGGCATGCGGGGGGAACCGGTGGGTGAGCGCGAGGAATTACTCGATGCGCTGTGGGCGCGGCTGTTGGCGATCCCCGAGGAGGGATTCGCCCAGGTGATGGCCGGCGAGGCTCTCGCCGAGGCCGAACGCCTGGCCGAGTTGATCAAGGCGGACGCCGATGACGTGAAAGCCAGATACTGCCTCGGCTGGATCTACTTCTCCCGTTTCCCCCACCTCCCGGAGGAGGAGGGCAAGGCCGCCCTGGCGGAGGCGACGCAGATGTTCGTGCCCTGCTTCCTGAAAGGCGCCACCCCCGATCTTCCCCCCGCCTCGATTCCTGAGGAACTGATGCCGCGGGTACTCATCAGCGCGGCGCTCTCCACAGGGGTGCTGCTCGTGCAGAGCGAGAAGGCGGCCGACCAGGTGGGCCTGTCGACCGCCGCCGCCCACTGGAAGCTGATCGTCGACGCCACTCCGCCCGACCACGACAACCTGCCGTCCCGACTCAACAGCCTGGGCCACACGCTGACCTGCCTCTACAAGCTCAACAAGGACCCGGACGCCCTGGACGCGGCGATCGACGCCTTCGACAGAGCGTCGGCGACCATGGCCGCCGACGATCCCGGACGTGCCGTGCCACTGGGCAATCTGCGGAACACCCTGCAGCTCAGGTTCGAGCGCACGAAGGCCGCGGCGGATCTCGACGCGTCCGTCGAGGCAGCGCGCAGGGCTGCGGGCGTCCCTCTCTCATCCGACACGGGCGACCGGAAGCGAGCGCGCCTCGCCGATCAGTTGACGGGCCTCGCGGACATGTTCCAGAACGAGTCCGAGGGCGAGGACGGCACGTCGGAGATCCACAGCGAGCTCAGTCGCCACTTCAGGGAGAAGGCGGCCGACCTGGGGTCGGACGACGACCTGCAGCAGTCGAGACGGTGGGAGAGCTACGCGTCGGCATTGGAGTCCCGGTTCGATCTGAGGAGCGACCTGGAGAGCCTGGACGCTGCGATCAGCGCCTACGAGGCAGCGCTGGCCGGCACGGCGATGGGGGAGAACGAGCGTGCCGAGCTGATGAACAGCCTGGCGACGGCCCTGACCAGGCGCTTCCTGCAGACTTCGGCGCCTGCGGATCAAGCACGTTACACGGACCTCCTGCGGCAGTCACTGGCCACCACGACGGATGCGGTCGACGCGGCGCGATACCGCGGGAATCTCGCGATGGCGCTGCTGGTCACGTCGGCGCAGCAGAGCGACGTGGAGGAGTTGGACACCGCGATCGACATGGCCAGGCAGGCGCTGGCGGACCTCCCTCCCGGCCACCGCGCCGAAGCCGACATCCAGAACGGCCTGGCGCTGGGGCTGCGCCTCAGGTCTCAGCTCATCCAGTCGTTGGCGGACGCGCAGGAGGCGGTCGAACTCGGGGAGGCGTCAGCGACCGCCCCCGAGGACCTTCCGAGGCAGGCCCAGCGCATAGCCAACCTCGCGGTCTCGCAGGCCATCCTCGCGGAGCGGACGCTGCAGCCGGCCGGCCTGGACCAGGCCATCTCGATGAGCAGGGCTGCCGTGACGGCCTGTCCGGAGGGTGATCCGACGCGCTTTCTGTTCCTGGGACACCTGGCCCAGTTGCTGATGACGCGTTACCGGGCGGAGGGCCGGCCGGCCGATCTGGATGAGGCCGTCGGCATCGGACGTCAGGCCGTGGCAGCGGTCTCGGCCTCGCCCCGGCACGGGGAGCTGGGGTCGGCTCTGATCAGCCTCGGCATCGCCCTGCAGGCACGCTTCGAGCGGGAGTCGGACCCGGCGGACCTGGACGAGGCCATCGAAAGGTTCCGGATCGCCCTGGGCAGTCTTCGGATGCCGCTGCTGCAGGTCGTCTGCATGCTCCAGCTCGCCTCCGCGCTGAAACTGCGCGGGACCCGCGCGGATCGCAAGTCCGCCGTGGCGCTCCTCGCCGCCGCCGCCGACGGTGAGGCGTTTCCGCCGACCGCGCGGATCATGGCGGCACGCGACGGGGCGATGCTCCAGGCGACGTCGCATCGGGCGAGGGCGTCTGCCCTGCTGAAGGGGGCCGTCCTGCTGCTGCCGCGCGTGGTGCCGCATCGGCTGGCGCGGGACGACCAGCAGTACGCCATCAGCCAGTTCGACGGCCTGGCCGCGGACGCCGCCGCCCTCACCCTTGCCGACCGCACCCAGTCCCCCGCTGAGCGGGCCGTCCGCGCACTGCAACTACTCGAGGCCGGCCGGGCCGTCCTGTTGAGTCAGGCGCTGGAGACGCGAAGTGACCTGACCGAGCTGCGCGGTGAGCACCGTCAGCTGGCCGAGCGCTACGTCGCGCTCTGCGCCGAGCTGGAGAGGGGTTCGGGCACGGCTGCCGGTCGTACCGCGAGGGCCTTCGCCGAGCTGCAGGAGCAGATCCGCGCCTTGCCCGGCTTCGCCTCCTTCGGGCTGCCGACGAGGGGAGAGGATCTCGTCGCCCAGGCGCGCGGGGGCCACCTGGTGGTGTTCAACGTCAGCCGCTACCGCTGCGACGCGCTGGTGGTCACCCCGAAGGGGGTCAGGGCCGTGCGGCTGCGCGGCCTCACGTACGACGCCGTGACGCGTATGGTCGACGTCTTCCAGAGGGCGCTGCGGGACTGTACGGACGAGAACTCCGACCCGCGCACCGCGCAGTCGATCCTGACCCGGATCCTGCAGCACCTCTTCCACCGGGCGGCCCTCCCGGCGCTGGCGGCCCTGGGCCACGACAGGGTCCGGCGGGAAGGCCTTCCGCTGCCCCGGGTGTGGTGGGCTCCCGGCGGGCGCCTCGGCCAACTGCCGATCCACGCGGCTGGCTACCACGGCGTCGCATCGGGCAGGTTCCGCTGGGCCGTGATGGACCGCGTCGTCTCCTCCTACACGCCGACGATCGGCGCTTTGCAGCATGCCCGGCAGCGCGCCGCAAAGGCCCCCGGCCTGCCGGACCGGGCGCTGGTGGTCGCGCTGGCCACGACACCCGGCCTGCCCGGCGCCGTTCGGCTCGCGGCCGTGGCCAGGGAGGCCGCGCTGGTACGGGGTCTGCTGCCCGAGCCCGTGCTCCTGTGCGAGCCGGGGCTGTTCACGGACTCCTCGGCGAACGCCGCGGCCCTGCCGACCACGGCCAATGTGCTGGAGAACCTGCCCAGGTGCACGATCTCGCACTTCGTCTGCCACGGGACCAGCGACCCGGCCAACCCGTCCAGGAGCCGCCTGCTCCTGCAGGATCCGGACGCGCCGCTCACGGTCTCCGCGCTGGCTCCCGTGGACATCGGCAACGCCCGACTCGCCTATCTCTCCGCCTGCAGCACGGCCGCCACCGCGGGCACGGAGCTGCTCGACGAGGCCATCCACCTCACCTCGGCCTTCCAGCTCGCCGGCTTCCCGCACGTCATCGGCAACCTCTGGGAGGCCAGCGACAGCGTCGCCCAACGGATCGCCGAACGCTTCTACGCGGGGATCGGCAGCCGGGACGGGCTTGACCCCGGCCGGTCCGCCGAGTCGCTCCACAACGCCGTCCAGGAGGTCCGCTCGGACAACCCGGACCATCCGTTCCTGTGGGCCGGGTACCTCCACGCCGGCGCCTGACCGACCCGTCGACCGGAAGGACCCCGGATGCCGAGAGGACTGTGGAACCGAGGCAAGGACGACGACCCCGCACGGGCGGCCGCCGTGCGCGACGAGGCAGCCGAACTGCTGCGCAGCGCGCGGGACTGGGAGCTGACGCCGACCAGGTGGAGCGTGCTGGAAGAGATCCTGGACAGCGTCTCGGCGGCCGAGGCCGTGGGCGATCTGAAGGGGCTCGCCCGAGCAACCAGGGATCTACGGCTGCTGGACCCGCTGCGGCTCACCCCCCTGGGACCGCCGCCGCCGGACGCCCCGGTCAGGACGCAGGCGTCCGACCGCACCCGTGAGCGTCTCAACGTCCTCGTGCACAGGCTGTCGAGCGGCAAGACGGAGAGAAACCGGTGACCACGGTGGTCGGCCAGGAGTTCGTCGTGCACCTCTTCGCTCCGCTGGAGGGTCCGCACGCCGCTGAGGCCGCGCACGCGCTGAGGGCGGTCTGGCAGGACTGCCGCAGGCAGTTCAACATGAACGAGCCGGTGCCCGGCACCTGGTTGCCGGATGTTCCGCCCACGGTGTTCGAGGGATTCGAGGAAGCGGACGGCGGGGAGCGGACGCTCGCGGCGCAGCGGCATCACACGCTCGGGCTGCAGGCCGTCCTCCGCAGCCACCACGACGTGCTGAACCTGTCGGTGTGGTGCGCGGCGCCGGCCGCCGCAGAGGCGGCTCCCGAGCCGTGGACCTGGTGGCGTGACCTCGATCGCCGGTGGAGTCGCATCGTCGACCCGTACGCGCCGCACCTCCTGGGTGAGGGCCGGCTCTACTTCGCGCGGCTCGACGCCGGCCCGGTGTCCGCGGATCCGGCGCTCTACGAGGAGCTGAAGGGCCTGCTGCCGGACTCCGCGCACGGACTCCCCTCCGCCGGCGTCGCCTCACCGGAGGGATTCGCGCTCTGGGAGACCGCGCCGGAGCCCGACGACCGTGCCCTGCGGCGCTTCGTGGTGGCGATGACGGCCGAGGCCGACGGTGCCGCGAGCGCCTGGGCCTGGTCCGACCGAGGCGGCACCGAACTGCCGCCGCTGGCACGCTACCTGCTGCACGCCGCCAAGCTCAGGTACCAACTGCGGGTGTGGCGGCGGGACAGCCGGTCGCGGGCCCTGCGGGCGACGCTGGACTCCCTGAGCGCCAGGATCCGCGAACGGCGTGCAGCGCCCGGCGCGGAGGGTGAGCGGTCGACGGAGCAGTGGGCCGAACAGTTGGCGGAGCGCCTCGCGGACGCCCGGATCCTCCGGTCCGAACTCGACACGCTCCGGCGGACGGTCGACATCGCCGCCGACAATCTCGGGCGCGCCTTCGACCTGACCGACCTGCTCGTCCCACGGGGCCCGTTCACCGACGACGGTGCTCTCGCCCGTTCGATGCTGGAGCGCTTGGACGACGAACTCGGCTACCTGTCAGCGGCGATCGACAAGGCCGAGCAGTCGGCCCCTGCGAAAACGGCGAAAACGGAGACAGCCATGCGTGCAGATACCCCTTCCACGGAGCCCGCCAGGAACAGCGCCGAACACGCCAGGAACGTCTTCGTCGTCCACGGCCGGGACGAGTTCGCGCGACGTGAGATGTTCGCCTTCCTGAGGTCGGTCGGGCTGAACCCGCTCGAGTGGCCCAGCTTGCGCGCGAAGGGCGGAAACGCCTCTCCATTCCTCACCGAGGTGATCCGTGAGGGGCTCGCCATCGCGCAGGCCGTGGTGGTCCTGATGACCCCCGACGACATCGTGCGGCTTCATCCGGACCTCTTCAAGCCGAGGGGCGAGGGGACCGGTGAGACGCTGCCCTCCATGCAGGCCCGGCCCAACGTGCTGATCGAGTTGGGCATGGCCCTGATCACCCACCCCACCGGGACACTGCTTCTCAGGCTGGGCGAACACCGGACGATCAGCGACATCGACGGACTCAACTACATCGATCTCAACGAGAGCCAGTCCTGTCGCCAGAACATCGTCAGCGGGCTGATCGCCGCCGGCTGCCCGGTCGACACGATGGGCAGCGACTGGCTGAACGAGGGTGACTTCAAAAGCATGGTGGCGCGCATACGACGGCCGTAGGGACCGCCCCGGTCACATGGCCGCCCGCTCGGCCGACCGCTCGGCACGGCCACCCGATGCGCCACCGTGGCCTCCAGCGCGCTCGCGTGGTCGACGACGGCGACGCGTTGGTCGAGTACCCGAGAAACCCGAAGAAACCGAGAAAGCCTGCCGGAATCAACAGCTCGCTCGCCCCGAATGCTGATCCGCATTCGTCCTGAAGCGGTTCTGAAGCGGGACGGGACTTCTCCCGGAAGCGGCTTCCGCGGTCCCATGCAAGCGTGATCGGAATCGATGAATCGCCGGAATCCCCGTCCTCCCAGGAGTTCGCCGGGGAGACCCTGCACGTCGCCGTCGTGGACGGTGACCAGGCGGTCCGGCACGGCCTGGTGCGGCTTCTCGAGCACGACGCCCGGCTGCATCTCCTGGATCCGGTGGCCGACTTGACCGAACTCCGGACCGCAGGCCTGCAGTACGACGCGTGCGTCCTCGGCCTGCCGGAGACCGGGTTCAGCGACAAGACGGCGGAATTCATGCGGGCTGTCCCCTGCGTCGTGTGGATACCGACCCTCGGGATGTCGGCCCCGGGGATGTCGGCCCCGGGGATGTCGGCCCCGGGGATGTCGGCCCCGGGGATGTCGGCCCCGGGGATGTCGGCCCCGGGGATGTCGGCCCTGGGGATGTCGGCCGACGGGTGGAGGCCGTGGGTGGCCTCGTGGGTCCGAGGGGCCCGTGGCGTAGTCGGGCACGGCGTGGCGCGGGTGGCGTTCGCGGACGCGGTGCTGAGCGCCGCGCAGAGTCCCTGCGACGTTCAACCGCAGCTCGCCCGCGCCCTCCTGGAGGCCGCGTCGGCCGCGGACCTGGGCGCGTCGACCGCGCTGACCGGCACCCTCGCCGAGGTGGCGAAGGGGCGGCGGGTGGCGGCGGCGCTGTCCGCGTCGGGGACATCAGCAGCCGACCACACACTCGACCTGGCCGCCCTGCGCGACGAGTGCGAGCGTGCCGGACTCGGTGTGCCCCACCGGGTCGGAGACGTTCGACACCGCCACGTCCGCGGTGACGCATTCGAGCCCGGCGTGATTCCGCCCGAGGCGCTCATGCTGAGCAGCCGCGTCCGCGAGGTGCTCAGGTGCTACGCGGACGGATACGACTACGAGGAGATCGCGCAGCTCCTGAACATCGGCGAGACGACCGTCAAGTCCCATGTTCTGTCGGCGATGGACAAATTCGGTATCACGCACAACCGGTCGTCGGAGGTCCGGCAACTGTTCGCGATCTACATTTCGGGGCGCCACAGCCGACCGGACCTCCTGCTGCGCCGCCTCGACAGAATCAGGAGCAGCACCCCCGGCGATCTCCACCTGCCCCGGCCGGTCGTACCGCTGTAGGAGGACGGGAGCGGGAATTCACACCGCTGAGGGACGAAATACGACAGACCCCGGCGACATCCTGAACTCCGAGTGCAGGGAAACCGCCACCGCGGGGACTACGCGGCAGGAAACCCGAGAAGGAGACATCATGCACGTGGGGCTGCGAAAGGCGACCAAGAGCCTGGTCGATCAGACGGCGGTCAGCATCGCCACGATTCGCGAGCTGGCGGGCGATCTGGTCGACGCTCTCCAGGCCCTCTCCCAGGGACGCGCACCGCACATCGACGAATTGACCATGCCCGACGTGGTCCGCTTCTTCGTGGAATCGAAGGGGGCGGTTCCCGACGCGGCTGCGGCGGCCGTGCTGCGGCACCACGAGGGGAGTGCCGCACAGTCGGCCGGCGAGGGTCGCGGCCCGGACGAGTACCTGGTCCACCTGTTCTTCCTCGACGACGCGGGTCGTCCGCTCATCGAGGGCGACCAGCCGTGGCGTTCGTACCTGACGCAGAGTTTCGACGGCGAACTCGCCCGGGCGTTCGGCGGCAACAACGTCGTCATCTTCAACTGATCAGGAAATGAGGGAATTCGCATGATTGAGATGCTCGTGCTGGCCGCCCTCATCGGGCTGGCCACGGGTGCCGCCATCGCCATCGTGACACTCACCCTGGGCTTCCTCGTCGACTGGTTCCGCGACCGCGCGGCACAGGTCAAGAACGACCCCGACAAGGTGGCGGTCACCGTCGCCGAGGCCATCGAATCGGGCGAGGTGTCGTTCATCCAGGGCATCTTCGACACCGAGGACGGCAAGTTCACCGACGTGAGGCGCATCAAGGCGGAGAACGCCGACAGCGACGTCCACCGGGCGCACGCACGGCACAAGGTAGCGATCTGGGAGTGAGCGCAGTGCTGTTCGAATCACTGGCGGTCGCAGGCATGCTGCTCGGCATCGGTGTCGTCGCCTACCTGACGCTGAGCAGGGTCAAGAGCGCACTGCGCCGACGAACCGCCACCAGGTACGGCCGGCTCGTCAAGCGTGAGTTGGAGAACGGCAACGTGGAGGTCATCGCGATCGGCCTGACCGGCGACGGCACCCGAACCATGGAGAAGACCTACGTCGCGAAGGCGCTCGACCCGGAACTGAACAACGCCTTCGGCTACAGCCAGACAGCGAGGATCGACATATGACCCGCCATCAGGCCGATGAGGCCTCCTCGGACACCGGATTCCTGCGCGCACTGCGCGCCGGTGGCAGGACGTTCCGGGTGCGCGGCATTCCCGCCGACGCCGAACCGGTGGCTGCGGCACTGCTGCGCAGCCGGCTCATCTCGGCGGCCGACTCCTTTCTCAAGGAGTACGCCAAGGCATCCGGGAGTCCCGGTGGCTCTCCTTTGGGCTTCACCGTGTCGAACGGGGACACGGCGCCCGCCGGTCCGGTCGCCGATCAGAGCATCGGCTCGCGCGGCTCGGATCCCGACGCCCTTTCGCTGGAGGAGCGGGCGTCGTACTTCACCGCCACCGATCCGCTCCACGACTTCGGGTTCCTGGTGCTGCCGCAGGCAACGATGGACCAGTTGCTGCTGGCCGTGGACGTGATCGAGGTGCGGACGCTCGTCTTCGGTAAGTGGGGACTGCAAAGGATCGAGCCCCATCCGAGCTCGGCGATCAACCTGCACGGATCGCCTGGGACGGGGAAGACGCTGGCCGCCCACGCCATCGCCTCCCGCCTCAACAAGAAGATCATCCAGACCAAGTACTCCCAACTGGAGAGCAAGTACCACGGCGAGGGGCCCAAGAACCTGGACGCGCTGTTCCACGCGGCGCGCGAGCACGACGCGGTGCTGTTCCTGGACGAGGCGGACGCGCTGATGTCGCAGCGCTTCGAGACGACCAGCCAGGGTTCCGAACACGCGGTGAATGCCATGCGCAGCGAACTGGTGATGTCGCTGGACCGGTACGAGGGCCTCGTCGTCTTCGCGACCAACCTGGTCCACAGCTACGACACCGCCTTCGACTCCCGCGTCAGGCACATCGAGTTCCCCGATCCCGACGCAGCGGCGCGCACAGTCATCTGGCGGAACCACCTGCCGGAAGAACTCCCACTCGCTCCCGACGTCTCGCCTGCCGACCTCGCCGCGATCGAGGAGGTCACCGGACGCGACATCCGCCGCGCGGTCATCGACGCCGCGACGGCCGCGGCGCTCGCCGGCCGTGACCAGGTCACCCAGGCCGATCTGCGCAACGCCGTCGAGCAACTCAAGGCGCAGCGCGTCCCCAGGTCCAAGGCCTCCAAGACCGCCGCAGCCTCCCCGGTCGAGCCCGGAAGCCCGCTCGAGCAGGCGATCAGCGATGCGGTCAATGATGCGAACGGCGGTGCGATCAGCGATGCCAGCCCGGCCGCCGTACGAGATTGATCATTGCCGGGCCCGGATCCGTGACGGTCTGCACGCCCGCTGCATGCCTGTCCATCGGTTGCGCACCGGTTTCCACCGGTTGTCCACCGGCGGCGAACACGGCACCCCGAAAGGGCCACCCCACACCCAAAGACTGATCCTGGAAACCACAAAGACCCAGGTCAGAGAGTATCTGTCCTGGGCCTTCTCTGAGCCGCCTTCGGGATTCGAACCCGAGACCTACGCATTACGAGACCGAGAGCGTTCGTGTTGCTTGGTACCTCGTCGTGCTGCGTGGTGACGTTTTTCCTGATCAGAGCACGTGCGCAAGGTTGGC
Organism: Streptomyces sp. MS06; assembly: GCF_047200655.1. Lineage (NCBI taxonomy): Bacteria > Bacillati > Actinomycetota > Actinomycetes > Kitasatosporales > Streptomycetaceae > Streptomyces > Streptomyces sp. MS06. The sequence continues at coordinate 39,842 of NZ_JBJZOJ010000006.1, read as the reverse complement.
CCGTGCCGCCCCGTGATGCGCTGTCCAAAGGCGTCTGTCCACCGGCTGTCCACCGACGGGGATGCTGGCCAGCAACCTCTCGCCGCCCCACCGCTTCTGACGAGACCCCTGGCAGGGGCGGAGCCTGACATGAGGACGACTGTCCTTTTCCCACAAGGAGCGACCGGGCGGCACTTCACCACGAACGCCGCAGTCTCCATCCACGGCGAGACCTCTGGATCGAAACGATATCTCCCATGGTCGATAAATGGTATCGTTTCACTCACGAGAGTATCTGCGAAGGGACCGCCCACATGGCCAGAACCGTCATCGACCTCGATGAAGACATGGTCACCGAGGCCATGCGCATCTTCGGGACTAAAACGAAGGCCAAAGCCGTCCGCCTCGCCATGGAAGACGCCGTCAAGCGACACCTGCGACAGGAGTTCTTCGACGCCATGGATGCCGGCGAACTCGACTTCAGCGAAATCGTCGAGAGCACCGGCCCCCGCAACGCTGACGGCTCCCTCAAGCACGGCGGTAACCACAACGGGGGCCAGGCCGCCTGATGCAGGACCGCTACCTGATCGACAAGTCCGCCCTCGCCCGCTGGACGAAACCGAGTGTCAAAGAGGTGCTCAAGCCCCTACACGAGCGTTACCTCCTCGCGGTATGCCAGCCCACCGAGTTCGAGATGATCCACTCCGCACGGGACAGCTCAGAAGCAACACGGATCAGCACCTGGCTCCATGCCTTCGACTACCTCCGCACCGACGACGACACCTTCACCCGCGCTCTCGAGATCCAGCGCCATGCTCTCAACGCAGGCTTCCACCGCGCTCTGTCCCTCCCCGACCTGCTGATCGCCGCCACAGCGGAACTGAACCGGCGAACGGTCCTCCACTACGACGGAGACTTCGACATGATCGCCTCCCTCACCGGACAACCCACCGAATGGGTCGTCCCGCCCGGCAGCGCCGACCGATGAGAATGCCGCCCTGCCCCCACCTCCGATGAGATGTCTGACGCGGTGCACTGGCGTGGACCAGTCGGGCTGTGGCCGAACACGCGCGGCCCGACGCGCATGGCCATGCCTGCTCGGGAAGAAGCGGCTACCGAACATGACTCCATCCACTCCGCTTAAGTTCCGGACCAGAGGGTCGCGATCATCTGCCGGCCTCGCTTTACTGCCCCCGCACCCGCGCAGCGCGCTCCTTGAGTTCTGCCTCCCGCAGCAGCTCCTCCTGCTGAGCCCGACCCGCTGTGGCGACGGAGGCGAGGGCGGGAACGCGTGTTGAGAGGGTGGTGAAGTAGTCGATGAGGTGCTGATGTCTGGTGGAGTCTTCACCCCACCAGGAGTCGACCCAAGCGACGTTGGCCGCGATGCGAGCGGGGGGCACGCCGTGGTCGAGGAGCAGCGGGCCGAGGCGCTCCAGGGTCTCGTTGCGCTGTCCCACGAGGGCTTCGAGGAGGTTGTCGGGAGTAACGGCGCAGTCGCGGAGCAGACGCTCCGCCAAGTCGCGGTCTGCACCGACAAGCTGGATGAGTGGGCTATGGCCGATGCGCGGGAGGCTGGCGCAGCGGACGGAAAGCCGGTAACGGTGCGCCTGTGGAAGGCGGTCCAGGTGGAGATCGCAACCGTGGGGTTCAGGGGCAACGAAGTAGCCTCGGTTGGCCATTTCGCCGAGCCGTTCGGTGTACCACGCTTCGAGCAGGTCAGGATCATGGTCGGCTAGATGGCCGAGCAACTGGCCTGCACGCCAGTGTTCGTGCTGGGACAGGTCCTCGGGGCGGAGGTGCTGCACAGCGTCGCGCCAAGCAGAGCGCCAGGTTTCCGGCAGTGAGGGGCCGTGGGGTTGACCAACGGCGAAAGTGACCGCCGCGCTGCTGGCGATTGCGGGAATCGGATGGAGCAGTAGACGGTGCAGCACCTCGTTCGGCTCGTCCTGGATGAATAGCGAGTCGAGCAGCCAGGCGTCCTCCGTGCCCATCGCCTCGGTCACGAACTCGGCAGCCTCGTCATCTTCACCTCGTCCGAGGACGGTCGAGATGACGCCAGTCCTGAAGCGGGGATCATCCAGTGCAGCGGTGAGGACATCTGCCGACAACGTGCCGGGCGAGGCGTTGAGCCATCGGGTCAATGCGGCGCGAAGCATGAGTGGGCTACCAGCTGCGGTTGCGGCTGCGTGCCAAGAAGCGGGATCGGCGAGGTGAGGCACCATTCGGTCGGATACCCAGACGCCGCCCCCGTGGTCGCCAGCAAGCTCGGATTGCTCAACCAGTGCGTCGAATCTCGCGACTCCGTCGAGCGGTCCGAGCGCAGCGATCTTCTGTGCCAGGGCTTCCACTGCGTGGGCCCGGCCTTGTGCGGCTTCATCGCGGGTATCCATGTCGCCCCAACGACTCCAGCCGGTGAAAGACTCCAAGTCAGGGTCGACGTCCAGCTCCGGGAGCCTGCGACCCCTGTCGCCGCCGCGGGCGTATACAGCGTTGAGCATGCGCCGGGCACGGAGCGCCAGCCCAGGAAAGGTCTGAAGCAGGGGATGCAACGCGGCCAGGATGCGAGCTCCTCCCTCCGCTCCCTGGCCCTTCTGCCCCTCGCTCGGTTCACCGTTGTGCGGCACGAATCCTTCTCCGAGCCGCACCCATGAGCCCGCCAGGTCCAGTAGTGGAACTACCGCAGCCGGGGCGCTGCTCAGGTCATCCTGCCCTTCGGCATCTGTGAGAACGGGCGCAACCTCGTCCCACAAGGAGATAAGTCGCGCGAGGTTTTCGGCGCTTTCGACACCCTGGGCGAGGGTGACCGTGTTCAGATCACCCGGGTCAGGCCAGTTCCCCAATGTTTCAACGGCGAAGACACTCGCCAGCGCCTCGGTGGCCACGGCCCAGTGCGACGGGGCGCGGTGAGTGCGCAGCCACTCCAGAACTGGTCGCAGCAAGAGTCCTCGAATCTCGAACGCGGTTCCGAAGTCCGGGTCTATGGCATTGGCCACATCGCTGAGCACGCGCAGCGGGTGCTGAGGGGTGGAGTGGCGTGGACGGTTGTCTCCCACTGCGAGGTCGAGCAGGCCCGTCACGGCCTCGGGCAGCAGATACTGAGCGGCCGACTGCGCAAGTTGACGAGCAGCGGCGTCACCCTGCGGATCGACGGTGATCCCGTACGTCTGCTCGGTCTCGCGCGGGCTGGCGAGGACCGTGCGGGCCTGGGCGACAGCGAACTGAGCGGCTCCCCGGTCCAGCCGGGCGTATTCGGACACTACAGCGAAGGTTCCGGTGCCCCACTCGGTTGGCGTGGGCAGCGTTCGAATCCAGGTATCGGCGGTCATCCGAGCGTCAGCGGAGGCCGAGACTCGGGCGGCGGACATCACGGCGGAGGCGAGGTCAAGGTCCCGGTCCGGGAAGGCGTCGCAGAGGGTGGACCACGGCCTGCCTGCCGGCCGTGTGAAGAACCACCGGGCGATCAGCGGGGCGCGCAGTGCAGGTTGCAGGTGCCAGACACCGTTGACAGTCTCAACGAGGCCATTGCGCGCGAGGCGCTCCATGAGGCCCGACATGCTGGCCGGCGGCTCGCCGACAAGAGGCGCGAGCGCGTGCAGCGTCTCGCTGGAAGCCCCTCCCAGTGCAGCTACACAGGCCAGAGCATCGACGGCCGTCTCGGACTCGGTGATACGGCGGAGGTGTCGTTCTACGTTCGCCAGGTGCGCTGCGCCGCTGGCCACCTGGCTGCCCTCGCCCTTGGCGAACATCTCACACAAGGTGAGGGCCCAGCCCGGCCGTCCGGCCGCCTGGTCGAGGACAACCATCCGGACCCGGTGGCCGGTGACGCCCAGTGAGGTGACCAGTGTGTTCATGTCGGATCGCTCCAACAGGTCAATGTCGACGCGGAGAGCTCTGGGCAGGGCCGCTGTTACCTCGTCTGCCCTGTCAGGCCAGGTAGTCGCGACGATGGCGAAGGCATGCTCCGCCCCGTGACGCGCCCGCCGCAGCACACGCACCTCATCAAGGCGGATGTGGGCGTCGTCCACGACAACGGCAGCGGGCCGGGTTTCCAGCAGCTCATCCAGAATGCGGTCCGCTTGCGCCTGCTCAAGGTAAGCGACCTGGCCTTCCAATTCGGTGGTGAGCCGCGTCTTACCCACACCAGGCACGCCCACCAGCACGACATCCCGGCCCTGGGCGACAGTGTCGGCAAGCGTGGCGAGAGTGGCTTCCCGTCCGAGGAGGTCGGTTCGGTCAGCCAGGTCCTCCGACAGGTCCAGCGGCCGATCAAGCAGAGCACCCAGCTCTCCTCTGATGCCGAGGAGGCTGAACCGCCACACCGGCTCGGTGACGAGGCGGGTGACAAACCAGTCCTGGGCGTAGATGTGTGGTGCTGGGAGGCCGCGTTCGGTACACAGCCGATCCATGGTCGCGCGCTTTGTTGCGTCAACCGGTTGTGAACAGGCCATCACGATCAGATCGGCCTGCACATCCTCTTCGCGCATCCTGCGAAGGCCCCTGCGCAGGTTCGCCACCGGATCGCCGGTGGTGACCAGCAGACGCCCACGAGCGTCCACGTCCTCGGAGCCCCACGGAAAGTAGATATCGGCGTCGCGGCCGAAGTCATGCCCGCCTTCAACCGCGGATAGACCCGGGTACTGCGATTGCAGGAGTGCACAGGCACAGCGTTCGAACTCCGTTGGGTGGATAGCCCGTTCGCCCAACGCCCGGCGTACGCGTGCCACGAGATCCATGACCATTAATGCTACGCGCACCTTGTGCCGTACTGATACCGTTTGCCGCTCGTCGCCCGGCTCGATGACAGGCCGCGCACTCTGGAATCCAGGGATGACGAGAGCACCGAACCCATAGTGCTGGTCTCGCTCTGGAATGGGCCGACGCTCCCGCATCCGCCGACGCGGCCGCTCCTTCTGCGCCCGCAGATCAGCTACGGAGTGTTCTCACGGTCAACCTTCGCCAGGACCCTAGCCGGACGTGAGATCTGTCAGGACCGGACAGTCTCGGCGACGCCGGTCGTCCCATCGGCGACCGGTGGATTTCACCCTCGCCCAGGGCCCGCGAGAGGTTTTGATGGAGTGTCACGCACGACTGCCCACCGGGTGTCCACCGAGATCGTTTCCGCCAGCATGATCCATCCTCTACGAGCAGGCAAAAGGCCAGGTCAGAGCGCTGGAACGTCGATCTCGTCACAGAAACCAAACCTCCGACCTACGCATTACGATGCACAGACGGACGGTGCCTGATTTGCCGAGATTCCAAGGTCACCCGAAACAAGAAACCCCAGGTCAGAGCCCTAACCTGGGGTTTACCATGGAGCCGCCTTCGGGATTCGAACCCGAGACCTACGCATTACGAGTGCGTTGCTCTGGCCATCTGAGCTAAGGCGGCACGCTGACCGCACCACGGTGTGGCGGGCAACGTCGGTAAGTCTACACAGTCCGGACGAGTGCTCCCGACCACTCCCGAACGGCAGCGCCGCCGACCGTACGGGGCCCGCCGCGAGGCCCCGCTGCGGGTGCTGCTCAGGAGCAGCGCTTGCCGCGGGCGGGCGGGGTGCCGTCGAGGAGGTAGGCGTCGACGGCGGCGTCGATGCAGTCGCTGCCGCGGCCGTAGGCGGTGTGGCCGTCGCCCTCGTAGGTGAGCAGGCGGGCGGAGGACAGCTGGCGGGACAGGGACCGGGCCCACCGGTACGGCGTGGCCGGGTCGCGGGTGGTGCCGACGACGACGATGGGGGCGGCTCCGGAGGCCTCGATGCGGTGGGGTTCGCCGGTGGCCCGCACCGGCCAGTACGCGCAGTTGAGCGAGGCCCAGGCCAGGCCTTCGCCGAAGACCGGGGAGGCCTTCTCGAAGTCGGGCAGGGCGCGGGTCACCTCCTGCGGGGTGTCGAAGGCGGCCGGGAGGTCCAGGCAGTTCACGGCGGCGTTGGCGGACATCAGGTTGCTGTACCGGCCGCCGCCGTCGCGTTCGTAGTAGCTGTCGGACAACATGAGCAGGCTCGTACCGTCGTTCTCCCGCATCGCGGAGTTCAGGGCCTCGCGCAGTTGCTCCCAGGCTCCCTCGTCGTACATCGCCGCGATCACGCCGGTGGTGGCGAGGGCCTCGTCGAGCCGACGGCCGTCGGCGTCGCCGGTCGGAACGGGACGCGCGTCGAGGCGGTCGAAGAAGGCCTTGAGGTTCTTGCCGGTTTCGGCGGCCCTGGTGCCCAGCGGGCAGTCCGGGTGGCGCACGCAGTCCCGGGCGAACGACTGGAACGCCGTCTCGAACCCCTTCGTCTGGTCCAGGTTCATGCGGCGGGCGGACAGTGACGGGTCCATGGCGCCGTCGAGGACGAGGCGCCCGACCCGCTCCGGGAAGAGTCCGGCGTACGTCGCCCCGAGGAAGGTGCCGTACGACGCTCCCACGTAGGTCAGCTTCCGGTCGCCCAGCGCGGCCCGCACCAGATCCATGTCGCGGGCGGCCTCGACCGTGGAGACGTGCCGCAGCAGCCGCGCGGAGTGGGCGCCGCAGCTCTCCGCGTACTCCCGGTAGGCCTTGACCAGCGCGCTCTGCTCGCCCCGGTCGTCGGGGGTGACGTCCGTCTCGGTGTACGCGTCCATCCGCGGGCCGTCGAGGCACTCCACGGGCTCGCTGCGTGCCACACCGCGGGGGTCGACGGCCACCATGTCGTAGCGGGCGCGGACCTCGGCGGGGTAGCCGACACCGGCGTACTGCTGGAGGTAGTCGATCGCGGAGCCACCCGGGCCACCGGGGTTGACGAGCAGGGAGCCGATCCGCTCGCCGGGGCCGGTGGCCTTCCTGCGGGAGACGGCCAGCCGCACGTCACCGGCCGCGGGATCGGCGTAGTCGAGCGGGGCCCGCAGCGTGGCGCACTGGAAGCCCGGTACCCCGCAGTCGTGCCAGGCCGGTTTCTGCGTGTAGTACGGGGCGAGTGCGGCGGGCGTCGCGGCGGGCAGCGCGGCCAGTACCGCCTCGGGCCGCGCCGAGGCGGACGGGCCCGGGGCGCCGCCGGCCGAGCACGCGGCGAGCAGCAGCGCGGCAGTGGCCAGAAGGGCGGCCGCGCCCCGGAGCCGACGGAGCCTGCGGGATACGGCGGGGGTGCGGGGGGTGCGCCTGGTCTGCATCCAGCGAGCCTAACTCTGTGCGACCGGATGAATGCCGTATGTGCAGGTCGTGCGCCCCGGACGGGGTACCGCGTCAACACGGAGCGGGTGATCACCTTGCCCGGTGGGGGCCGTCCGGCCGACCGACCGGAGGGAGGGCCGGCCGAGGAAGGCCGGCCGGGGCCGCGACCGGGAGCGGCGACCGTCAACCCGATCTCAGCGCCATCGTCATCGCCTCCACCGCGAGCAGGGGCGCCACATTGCGGTCGAGGGCCTCCCGGCACGCCGCGATGGCCTCGATACGGCGCAACGTGGCCTCCGGAGCGCCGGACCGGGCGACCCGGTCGAGGGCGTCCTGGGCGTCCGTGTTGGCGATGGCGACCCGAGAACCGAGCTGAAGGGCGAGCACATCTCGGTAGAAGGCGGTGAGGTCGGTGAGCGCGAGGTCGAGGCTGTCGCGCTGGGTGCGGGTGCGGCGCCGCTTCTGCTTGTCCTCCAGTTCCTTCACCACACCGGCGGTGCCGCGCGGCAGCCTCCCGCCCTGGGCCGCGCCCAGGGCGGCCTTGAGCTCCTCGGTCTCCTTGGCGTCCCTCTCCTCGGCGAGGGCCTTGGCGTCCGCGGAGGCCGCGTCCACGAGTTCCTGTGCCGCCTTGAGGCAGCCGCCGACGTCATCGACGCGGAGCGGGAGTCTGAGCACCGCGGCGCGGCGTTCGCGTGCGGCGGGGTCGGTGGCGAGCCTGCGGGCCCGCTCCACGTGGCCCTGAGTGGCTCGGGCGGCCGCCGCGGCTACGCCGGGTTCGATTCCCTCGCGCCGCACCAGCATGTCGGCGACGGCGTCGACCGGCGGTGTGCGCAGGTTGAGGTGGCGGCAGCGGGAGCGGATCGTCGGCAGGACGTCCTCGACGGACGGCGCGCACAGCAGCCACACGGTGCGCGGTGCGGGCTCCTCGACGGCCTTGAGGACGGCATTGGCCGACTTCTCGTTCAGGCGCTCGGCATCCTCGACGAGGATGACCTGCCAGCGGCCGTTGGCCGGCGAGGTGAAGGACTTGCGGACCGTGTCGCGCATGTCGTCGACGAGGATCTGGGCGCCGACCGCGGCGACCGTGGTGACGTCGGCGTGCGTGCCGATCAGTGCAGTGTGGCAGCCGTCGCAGAACCCGCAGCCGGGGACGCCGCCGAGGGCTCGGTCGGGGCTCACGCACTGCAGGGCGGCGGCGAAGGCGTGCGCCGCCTGGGTGTGGCCGGCACCGGGCGGGCCGGTGAACAGCCAGGCGTGCGTCATCTTCGACGCCTCGGGCGGCGGCATGTCGGCGCCGGCGGCGCTGACGAAGGCGTCGGCGTCCCGGGCGGCGGCAGCGAGCTGCTCGCCCACGCTCTGCTGTCCGACGAGGTCGTCCCACACGGTCATGGGTCACGCCACCCTTTCGTCACCTCTGCCGAACGGGCACATCCGCCGTCCCGGCATTTCCACGGTCCCGGCCCGTCGACGCCCCGCAGCGCCGATGCGGCTGCCGCCCGGTCGTGCAGATACGACTGCCGCCCGGTCGTGCCGATGCGGCTGCCGTCCCGTCGTGCAGGTCCGTCGGCCGGCCCGATGCTCCGCCGCCGAAGCGGCGCGCTCGCGTCCCGGCATGTCCGCCTTCCGGCATCCATTGTGCGGGGCGGCACTGACACCCCGGTCGCCGAGTGGACGGGGCGGCCTCCGGTCCGGACCTCGCGCGGGGACGTGCTCCCCGGCTCCGGAGCAGCCGCGTCCGCTGCGGCGGAGGCAGAAGGGCGGCGGCGCGTTCCTCGGCCGTGCCGATGCCCGCCGGCGGGTACGCGGGGGCCGGGGCTCGGTCGGCAAGGGTCAACGCCGCCGGCCGCGGCCGCCCTGGTCGTCGTACCCCTCGTCGTCCTGGCGCGGGCCCAGAAGCTCGTCGGCCAGCGTCGGAAGGTGGTCCAGCGGGGTCTCCTCCGCCCAGTCGGAGCGCTGGCGCCGTCTGGCCGCCCCCTCGCCGCCGACCTGCGGCAGCTCCCGCGTGCGGTCCTCGGAGCCGTCCGACCGGGCCGTACCCGACTGCCCGTCCCGGAAGAGTCCCGGCGGCACCCGGCCGCCCCGGTCGTCCTGACGCACGGGCGGCAGAAGGGCCGGCTCCTCGACGTCCCGGCCGTCCACCGCCGGCAGCACGGCGGTCTCGTCGGCCGCGCCCTGCGGCACCCGCGGCAGCACGGCCGTCTCGTCGGAAGCGGCGAGCGGAGCCGGCGGCTGCGGCAGCTCGGCGGTGGTCTCGGCATCGGACGCAATCCCCGCGTCGGACGCGGTCCCCGAATCGGACGCGGGGGACGCGTCCGGGGTGTCCGACGGCGCAGGCTCCTCCCGCGACTCGGCAGGCGTGGAGCGGCGGTCGCAATCCACCGCCCGCTCGGCGCGCTCGGGCCGCTCGTCCGGAACCCGCGGCAGCACGGCAGTCTCGTCCGCGGATCCGCGCGGGGTTCCTCCCGGCGTGACGACGGGCGTCGGCACGGTGGCCGCGTCCGCCGCTGCGGACGGCTTCCCGGGGACCGGGCGCTCGGGACCGGTCTGCACGGCGGACGCGGCCCGCTCCGCCTCCCGGCGCGCCTCCTCCGCACGCAGCAGGGCCTCCTCGGCCTTGCGCTGCTTCTCCATGCGCCGCTGCTCGGCCTCGGCCCGCAGCCGGGCCTCCTCCTCGGCCTGCTTGCGGCGACGCTCCTCCTCGGCTCTGCGCCGCTGCTCCTCCTCGGCGCGCGCCTTCTCCTCGGCGATCAGCCGCTGGCGTTCCTCCTCCGCCCGCCGCTGCGCCTCCTCCGCCCGCTGCCGGGCCTCCTCGGCCTGCCGCTCGGCCTCGCGCTGCTGCGCCTCCTCCAGTTCGCGCCGCTTGCGCTCCTCCTCCTCGGCACGCAGCCGAGCCAGCATCTCCTGGCGCTCGCGCTCCAGCCGCTCCTCCTCGGCCTTGCGTGCGGCCTCCTCCTCGGCCTTCCGCCGGGCTTCCTCCTCGGCCTTGCGCCGGGCCTCCTCCCGGGCCCGGATCTCGGCCTCCGACAGCGGCAGCACCTGGTCGAGCCGGTGCCGCACGACCGAGGTCACCGCCTCCGGGTCCTGGCCGGCGTCCACGACGAGGTAGCGGGAGGGGTCGGCGGCGGCCAACGCGAGGAAACCGGACCGCACGCGCACGTGGAACTCGGCCGGTTCCGACTCCAGCCGGTCCGGGGCCTCCGTGAACCGCTCGCGCGCCGTCTCCGGGGAGACGTCGAGCAGCACCGTCAGATGCGGTACCAGCCCGTTGGTCGCCCACCGGTTGATACGGGCGATCTCGGTCGGCGACAGGTCGCGGCCGGCCCCCTGGTAGGCCACCGAGGAGTCGATGTACCGGTCGGAGATCACCACCGCCCCCCGCTCCAGCGCGGGCCGGACCACGGTGTCGACGTGCTCGGCGCGGTCCGCCGCGTACAGCAGCGCCTCCGCACGGTGCGACAGTCCGGCGCTGGAGACGTCGAGCAGGATGGACCGCAGCCGCTTGCCGACGGGGGTGGCGCCCGGCTCACGGGTGAGGACCACCTCGTGGCCCTTGCCTCTGATCCACTCGGCGAGCGCCTCGGCCTGGGTGGACTTGCCGGCGCCGTCGCCGCCCTCCAGGGCGATGAAGAACCCGGCGGCCGCGGGCGTCTCGACGGGGTCGTCGCCGCGGAGTGCGTCCCGCAGGTCGTTGCGGAGCGGTACGCCGGAGCGGTCGTCGACCTTGGCCAGCACCAGGGCGGCCACCGGCAGCAGCAGGGCTCCGACCAGCATCAGCGTGAAGGCCGCGCCGCCGTGGGCGAAGACGAACCTGCCGTTCTCCAGCCGGTGCGGGCCGATCAGCCCGGCGACCAGCGGAGCGACGACGGTGCCCAGCGCGATGAAGACGCGGACCACGGCGTGCAGGTGCTCGGTGGTGCGGACGCGGCGGAAGTCCTCGGCCTCCTGGTCGAGGAGGGTGTGCCCGGTGTTGGCCGCCACGCCCGCCGACACTCCGGCGAGCGCGACGACCAGCAGCACGGTGGTGACATCCGGGACGAGGCCGGCGGCCAGCAGCGCCACGCCGGTGGACGCGATCGCCAGCGCCAGCAGCCGGCGCCGGGACAGCGCGGGCAGCACCGCCGGTGCGGTGCGGATGCCGGCCACCACACCGCCGGTCAGCGCCAGCACGAGGAGCCCGAACAGCACCGGGCCGCCGCCGAGGTCGGCAGCGTGCAGTACGGCCACTCCGACGCCGGCCGCCACCGCCGCGGCGACCGCGGCGCAGGCCGGCACGAGCAGCGGGATCGCGCCGGTGCGGCCCTTGTCGACGCCGGAGTCGGTCCGGGGGCGGCGCAGTCCCTCCAGGGGTGACCGCGGACGCGGGGTGCGCGCGGAGGGCAGTTCGAGGAAGGTCACCACGGACAGGGAGGCGGCGAACAGTCCGGCCGCCACGTACGAGGCGAGTGCGGCCTGGTGCTGGTCGAACCAGTCGATGCCCGAGCCGAGGAGGTTGTTCAGCAGTGCGGCGGTGACGAGTGCGGCCCCGGCCAGCGGGACCGCGGCGAACGCGGTGCGCAGGGACAGCCGGCGCAGCGCGTCCATGTGGTCCGGCAGCGGCCGTACCGTGGCGCCCTCCGGCGGTGGGGCGGGCAGCAGGGCGGGGGCGGCGCCCTCGCGGCAGACCGTCCACAGGCGCTCGGCGACGCCGCTGACGAAGGCGGTGACCAGGACGAGGGCGAGGGCGTCGCCCGGCGTCCAGTCGATCCACAGCGGTGCGACGATCAGCAGCGCCGCGCGCAGCCCGTCCGCCCCGATCAGCGTCCAGCGGCGGTCGAGCGGGCCGTCCTGCGAGGTCAGCGAGGTGAGCGGGCCGAGCAGGACCGCTCCGAAGAGCAGGGTCGCCAGGACGCGTGCGCCGAACACGGCGGCCACGGCGAACGCCGCGCCGCGGTAGCCGCCGCCGAAGGAGCCCTGGGCGACCGCCGCCTGGAGGACCAGCAGGACGAGCACGAGGAGCGCGAGGACGTCGCCGACGCCGCTCACCAGTTGCGCGCCCCACAGCCGCTTGAGATCCGGGTGGCGGAGCAGCGCGCGGACGGCGCGTTCGCGGGAGTCCGCCGCCAGGGCGTCGTCGGGTGCCGGGTGGTGGGCCGTCGGCTGCTCGGCTCGCGTCATGCGTTCAGCCTATCGGCAGCCGCCGACAGTCCGGGGCGCCGTCCGAACACCCGACCGGCGGCGCCGGCGCGCGTGGTGCCGGCCGATCCGCGGCGCCCACGCCGCCCCGACGCCCGGCACCGCGGCCTGTGGCGCGGGGGCGGGGGCGGGGGCCGGGAACTGTGGCGCGGAGGCTGGGGGCCGGGTCGGCTGTGCCGGGCGGGGGTGCCAGGTCGTGGGCCCGGAGAGCGCGGGGGCGCACCCCGACCCCGCCGGCCCGCCAGGCGGCGGGGTCGGCAGAACCGAGTCGGCGGGACCTCAGTCCTCGGTGGCCGCCTTCGAGGCCGCCGCCTTCCTCGCGGTGGTCTTCTTCGCGGTGGCGGCCTTGGTGGTCGACTTCTTCGCGGCGGTCGTGGTCTTCTTCGCCGTCGTCTTCTTGGCAGCCGTCTTCTTCGCCGTCGTCTTCTTCGCAGCGGTCTTCTTCGCAGCGGTCTTCTTGGCGGCCGTCTTCTTGGCCGTCTTCTTGGCGGGGCCCTTGGCGCGCTTCTCGGCGAGCAGCTCGAAGCCGCGCTCCGCGGTGATCTCCTCGACGCTGTCGCCGGAGCGCAGGGTCGCGTTGGTCTCACCGTCGGTGACGTACGGGCCGAACCGGCCGTCCTTGACGACGACCGGCTTTCCGCTGACCGGGTCCTCGCCGAGCTCCTTCAGCGGGGGCTTGGCGGCCGCGCGACCACGCTGCTTGGGCTGGGCGTAGATCGCCAGCGCCTCCTCCAGCGTGATCGTGAAGAGCTGCTCCTCGGACTGGAGCGACCGCGAGTCCGTCCCCTTCTTCAGATACGGGCCGTAGCGGCCGTTCTGCGCGGTGACCTCCACGCCTTCGGGGTCGGTGCCGACGACACGCGGCAGCGACATCAGCTTCAGCGCGTCCTGGAGGGTCACCGTGTCCAGCGACATCGTCTTGAACAGCGACGCGGTGCGCGGCTTGACGGCGTTCTTGCCGGTCTTCGGGGTGCCCTCGGGCAGGACCTCGGTGACGTACGGCCCGAAGCGGCCGCTCTTGGCGACGATCTCGTGACCCGAGTCCGGGTCGGTGCCCAGCGGACGCTCGCCGCTCGGCTTGGCGAGGAGTTCCTCAGCGAGGTCGACGGAGAGCTCGTCGGGCGCCAGGTCGTCCGGGATGTCGGCGCGCTGGTGACCGTCGGTGTCCTTCTCCCCGCGCTCGATGTACGGGCCGTAGCGGCCGACCCGCAGCACGATGTCGTTGCCGACGGGGAAGGAGGACACCTCGCGGGCGTCGATGGCGCCCAGGTCGGTCACCAGTTCCTTGAGGCCGCCGAGGTGGTCGCCGTCGCCGTTGCCCGCGTCGGCGGCGGCGCCGCCGACCTGGCCCTCGCCGAAGTAGAACCGGCGCAGCCACGGCACGGCACGGGCCTCACCGCGGGCGATGCGGTCGAGGTCGTCCTCCATCCGGGCGGTGAAGTCGTAGTCGACGAGCCGACCGAAGTGCTTTTCCAGCAGGTTGACGACGGCGAAGGAGAGGAAGGACGGGACCAGCGCCGTGCCCTTCTTGAACACGTAGCCGCGGTCCAGGATCGTGCCGATGATCGACGCGTAGGTCGACGGGCGGCCGATCTCGCGCTCCTCGAGCTCCTTGACCAGGCTGGCCTCGGTGTAGCGGGCCGGGGGCTTGGTGGCGTGGCCGTCGGCGGTGATCTGCTCGGCGGTGAGCGCGTCGCCCTCGCCGACCTGCGGCAGCCGGCGCTCCCGGTCGTCGAGCTCGGCGTTCGGGTCGTCCGCGCCCTCGACGTACGCCTTGAGGAAGCCGTGGAAGGTGATCGTCTTGCCGGAGGCGCTGAACTCGACGTCCCGGCCGTCGGCGGCGGTCCCGCCGATCTTCACGGTCACGCTGTTGCCGGTCGCGTCCTTCATCTGGGAGGCGACGGTGCGCTTCCAGATCAGTTCGTACAGCTTGAACTGGTCGCCGGTCAGGCCCGTCTCGGCGGGCGTGCGGAAGCGATCGCCCGAGGGGCGGATGGCCTCGTGCGCCTCCTGGGCGTTCTTGACCTTGCCTGCGTAGGTACGCGGCTGCGCGGGGAGGTAGTCGGCGCCGTAGAGCTGGGTGACCTGGGCGCGGGCGGCGGCGACCGCGGTGTCGCTCAGCGTGGTGGAGTCCGTACGCATGTACGTGATGTGGCCGTTCTCGTACAGCTTCTGCGCGATCTGCATCGTGGCCTTCGCGCCGAAGCCGAGCTTGCGGCTGGCCTCCTGCTGCAGCGTCGTCGTGCGGAACGGGGCGTACGGCGAGCGCCGGTACGGCTTGGACTCGACGGACCGTACGGAGAACCGCGTGTCCTCCAGGGCGGCGGCCAGGGCGCGGGCGTTCGCCTCGTCGAGGTGGAGGATGTTCGCGCTCTTCGGCTGTCCCAGGGAGTCGAAGTCGCGGCCCTGGGCGACCCTCCTGCCGTCGACCGTCTGCAGTCGCGCGACCAGCGACGACGGGTCCGAGGCGTCGCCGGCGCGGCCGGTGCCGAAGGTGCCCGTGAGGTCCCAGTACTCGGCGGAGCGGAAGGCGATGCGCTCGCGTTCCCGCTCCACCACGAGCCGGGTGGCGACGGACTGGACGCGGCCGGCCGACAGGCGCGGCATGACCTTCTTCCACAGGACCGGGGAGACCTCGTAGCCGTAGAGGCGGTCGAGGATGCGCCGGGTCTCCTGGGCGTCGACCAGCTTCTGGTTGAGCTGGCGCGGGTTGGCCACCGCGGCCTGGATGGCGGACTTGGTGATCTCGTGGAAGACCATCCGCTTGACCGGGACCTTGGGCTTGAGCACTTCCTGGAGATGCCAGGCGATGGCCTCGCCCTCGCGGTCCTCATCGGTGGCGAGGTAGAGCTCGTCGGATTCCTTCAGCAGGTCCTTGAGCTTCTTGACCTGGGACTTCTTGTCGGAGTTCACCACGTAGACGGGCTGGAAGTCGTGCTCGACGTCCACGCCGAGGCGGCGGACCTCGCCGGTGTACTGCTCCGGCACCTCCGCGGCGCCGTTGGGAAGGTCGCGGATGTGCCCGACGCTCGCCTCGACGATGTAGCCCGGGCCGAGATAGCCCTTGATCGTCTTCGCCTTGGCAGGCGACTCGACGATGACGAGTCGGCGGCCGCCCTTCGCGGTCTCGCTGGTCGGGGACAACTTCGCTCTTCTCTCCGGTCGACGCTGGGCCTCCCCCCGGTCTGGCTCCCGGGGGTCGGGGACGGGTGACGCTGCGGAGTGTGACGGTACCTCCCGCCCCCGTGTCAAACGGGAAAAGCCCGCAACGGCCACTCGAACGGTAACCCGACTACAGGCATTCCTGCCGCCCGGACTGCTCAGCGGCTGTTTCGGGCCGGCCGCCGGGGTGGCGTCCGGGTCATACGGGCCCCAGGCACTCCGGCGCACGTCGCCGCCGGTTCACGGGCGGGTGAGGCACCACGCCGCGAGGAGCAGCGCACCTGCGGATGCGACGCCCGCGAGGACCGCCGACGCGACCGGGGGGAAACCGTCGGCGACGGGCCGACGGTGCCGCAGCCGGGATCCGGTCCACCCGAGCAGACCCGCGCCGAACAGGGCGAACACCGTTGCCGCGAAGATCGCCGGCCCGCTCTCCATGGTCTCCGCACCCCTTTGCGTCGCTTCTCGCCTGCCCGGTCCGTGGAGAGTGACACCTGTGGGCGGCGCCCGGGCGAACCCGAGGTGAACGCGCGACCGACGGCCCGCCCCCGTCTCCCGCGATGCTCGGAGCCGGCGTCCGCGATGCCCGGAGCCGGCGTCCGCGGTGACCGTCCGGTCCCCGGGCACCGGTAGCCCGGCGGGAGGTCCGATACGGCTCGATCCCGACGGCGCGGACCGCGGGAGCGGGCGGTCGTCCGCGCTCGCCGGCGGAGCCGACGCCGGCCCGGGTCCGGCGTCGCACGCGCCGCGGGAGCGGGCCGCGCCGGCGGGAACAGCGCCGGAGCCGCGTCTCCTCCGCCTCGCCGCTTACTCCCCGCCTCGCCGCTTGCTCCCCGCCTCGCCGCTTGCTCCCCGCCTCGCCGCGGAGTCGCGACCGGCCGCGGCGGGCGGAGGTCCTACGCCGGATCGAGGAAGCCCTGCTCCACCAACAACCTGATCTGTGCCGGGGTACGGTCCCTGAGCAGGACGGGGTCCTCCCCCATCAACTGGGCGATCGCGTCGAGGATGCGGCCCGCGCTGAGCGTGCCGTCGCACACACCGGCGAAGCCCGCGCCGACGGTGTCCACTCTGGTGGCCCGGCGCATGCCGCGGTGCTGGCGCAGCACGACGTGCTCGGGGTCCTCGGCCCCGGGCAGCCCGACCTGTTCCTGGACGATCTCCACAGCCAGCTTGAAGTGCGCCTCCAGCAGGGCCGCGTCGTCGTGTCCGCGGAGGTAGTCGAGGCGGTCGAAGTGCGCCCGGATCGCATCGCCGAGCGGCTGCTCGACCGGGTGCGGCCACTCCTCGACCGTGACCGACGGCTCGGCGGCCCCGGTCCGGCGCAGTGTGATCCAGCCGAAACCGACGGACCTGACCTTGCGGGCGTCGAACTCGTCCAGCCAGGCGTCGTAGCGCGCCTGGTACTCCTCCGGGTCACCGCGGTGGTCACCGGCGTCCCGGAGCCACAGTTCGGCGTACTGCGTGACGTCCTGCACCTCGCGCTGCACGATCCACGCGTCGCAGCCGCGCGGCACCCACGACCTGAGCCTGTCCTGCCAGTCCTCCCCTTCCACGTGCTGCCAGTTCGCGAGGAACTGAGCGAACCCGCCCACGTTCAGCCGTGCCCCTGACTCCTGAACGAGCGAGCGGCACAGATCGTCCCCGCCCATTCCGCCGTCGCGGTACGTCAGCCGGGCACCGGGGGAGATCACGAAAGGCGGGTTGGAGACGATCAGGTCGTAGGTCTCGTCGTCCCGGACCGGGTCGAACAGGGAGCCCTGGCGCAGATCCGCGGCCGGCGCGCCGGAGAGGGCCAGGGTGAGCGCGGTGACGTGCAGGGCACGCGGGTTGACGTCGGTCGCCGTCACCCGGGTGGCGTGCCGGGTGGCGTGCAGCGCCTGGATGCCGGAGCCGGTGCCGAGGTCGAGCGCGGAGGAGACGGGGGTGCGGACGGTGATGCCGGCGAGGGTGGTGGAGGCGCCGCCGACGCCGAGCACCACGCCCTGATCACGGCTGCCGATGCCGCCGGCACCGCCGACGGCGCACCCCAGGTCCGAGACGATGAACCAGTCCTCGCCGCCGGGCCCCCCGTACGGGCGCACATCGACGGTCGCGGCGAGTTCGTCGGCGCCCACCGGCACCAGCCAACCGGTCTCCACGCACAGGTCGACGGGCAGCACCCCCGCCGCGCGTGTCCGCGGCACGGGTTGCTGCAGCAGGAAGAGACGGACGAGGGACTCGAGCGGAGTGTCCCCGCGCGTCGCCCTGAGCGCGGGGACGGTCTCACTGCGGGCCAGCGCCGCGTAGGCGGAGGCACCGAGGAGTTCGAGCATGCCGTCGGCGGTGAAGGAGGCTCCGAGCAGAGCGTCCCGCAGCCGGGCGGCTGCCTCGGGGCGGTCGGTGGAGGGCAGGGGGGACAGGGAGGACAGACCGGTATCACTCACGTCCCCATTGTGGCCCGCGACGCCGCGGGGTCGGGGAAGCGACGGTCAGCTCGCGCTCGGGGACACCGACGGGGAGGCCGAGGGGGACGCCTGGGGGGAGGCCGGCGCCGTGGCGCTGCGGCAGCTGGGCTGCCTGCTCATCGCCTTGCCGACGTCTCCCTCCTCCAGGTTCTGCAGCGCGTCGTTGCCCGACCTGCTGAGCTTGTCCAGTTCGGTGGCGATGCCCTTCAGCCCGTCGGCGAACTTCGCCTGGTCCTTGGTGTTGAGCGCGTCGACCTGCTTCTGCAGGGAGGCGTACTTGACGGAGATCGTGTTGAGCTCCTTCACCGCGTCCTGCTGCTTCTTCTCGCCGTTCTCGACGTCGGGTGCCCCGGCCTTGCTCACCGCGGCCCCGATCGCCTTGTAGGCCTCGGACATGTCCTGGAAGGCCTGCGAGTCGGTCTTCTTCACCTGCTCCGGCGTGCTGGTGTCCGAGGTCTGCTTCTGGATCGCGGCGTTGGCGTCGGCGATCTTCCGGGCCTGCGGCTGTACGGCGTCGCAGACCTGCTTGGCCCAGGCATCCAGCTTCTCGTTGTTGTTGTCGCTGCTGCACCCGGACAGCGCCAGTACCAGTACCGCACCGCCGGACAGTGCGGCCGCGAGCTTCTTGTTCACCGGATTGGTCCCTTCCATGGCTCTCGGCCCCGGAACATACACGTCGTCCGGCGACGACCTTCACCGGAAGGTCTCCTTGGTCCGCTATTGAAGCCATTTGCACCAAGCGAGAGAAGGCTCACGGGGGCGCACACACGCGCCGGAGCGGGCATGCGATATGCCAACACACGCCGCACGCCCGCTCCTTGGGCTGGACTGCGAGGGTCCCGCTAGGAAACCACCGCCGGGTCGGACGACTTGGAGGACCGACCGCTGTTGTCCTCGTCACCCACGGCGATGCCTCGCCGTTTGGAGACGTACACCGCGCAGACGATGACGAGGAAGGACACGACCGCCACCAGGACCCGGACGCCGACGCTCCGGTCCACGCCGTAGGAGAACTTGATCACGGCGGGTGCGATGAGCAGCGACACCAGGTTCATGACCTTCAGCAGCGGGTTGATCGCGGGACCGGCGGTGTCCTTGAAGGGGTCGCCGACGGTGTCCCCGATCACGGTGGCGGCGTGCGCATCGCTGCCCTTGCCGCCGTGATGGCCGTCCTCCACCAGTTTCTTGGCGTTGTCCCAAGCTCCCCCGGAGTTGGCCAGGAAGACCGCCATCAGCGTGCCCGCCCCGATCGCGCCCGCCAGGTACGAGCCGAGCGCGCCGACGCCGAGCGTGAAGCCTACGAAGATGGGGGCCATCACGGCCAGCAGGCCCGGGGTCGCCAACTCGCGCAACGCGTCCTTGGTGCAGATGTCGACGACCTTGCCGTACTCCGGTTGCTCGCTGAAGTCCATGATCCCGGGCCGTTCCCGGAACTGGCGCCGCACCTCGAACACCACCGAACCCGCCGAGCGCGAGACGGCGCTGATCGCGAGCCCGGAGAAGAGGAACACGACCGCCGCACCGGCGATCAGGCCCACGAGGTTGTTGGGCTGCGAGATGTCCATCATCAGGCTCAGCGGCGCGCCCTCGCCGGTCAGTTTCTCGCCCACGTCCTGGGCGCCGGTGGTGATGGCGTCGCGGTACGACCCGAAGAGCGCCGACGCCGCCAGAACGGCGGTGGCGATGGCGATGCCCTTGGTGATGGCCTTGGTGGTGTTGCCGACCGCGTCGAGGTTGGTGAGCACCTGCGCCCCCGCCCCCTCGACGTCACCCGACATCTCGGCGATGCCTTGCGCGTTGTCGGAGACCGGCCCGAAGGTGTCCATGGCGACGATGACGCCGACCGTGGTGAGCAGGCCGGTACCGGCCAGCGCCACCGCGAACAACGCCAGCATGATCGACGTGCCGCCGAGCAGGAACGCTCCGTACACGCTCAGAGCGATCAGCAGGGCGGTGTAGACGGCCGACTCCAGGCCGACGGAGACCCCGGCCAGGACGACCGTGGCCGGCCCGGTGAGGGACGTCTTGCCGATGTCCCTGACCGGGCGGCGGGTGGTCTCCGTGAAGTAGCCGGTCAGTTGCTGGATCACCGCGGCCAGCAGGATGCCGATCGCCACCGCCACCACGGCGAGTACCCGCGGGTCGCCGCTCTTGCCGAGGATCGTGGTCTCGGTGACGCCGTCGAGGTCTCCGTAGGAGGACGGCAGGTAGATGAAGACGGCCGCGGCGACCAGCGCCAGCGAGATCACCGCGGAAATGAAGAAGCCGCGGTTGATGGCGCTCATACCGCTGCGGTCGGCACGCCGCGGGGCGACCGCGAAGATGCCGATCATGGCGGTGACCACGCCGATCGCGGGCACCAGCAGCGGAAAGGCCAGCCCGAAGTTGCCGAACGCCGCCTTCCCCAGGATCAGTGCGGCGACCAGGGTCACCGCGTAGGACTCGAAGAGGTCGGCCGCCATGCCGGCGCAGTCGCCGACGTTGTCGCCCACGTTGTCGGCGATGGTCGCGGCGTTGCGCGGGTCGTCCTCCGGAATCCCCTGCTCGACCTTGCCGACCAGGTCGGCGCCGACGTCGGCTGCCTTGGTGAAGATGCCGCCGCCCACCCGCATGAACATCGCGATCAGCGCGGCACCGAGACCGAAGCCCTCCAGGACCTTCGGCGCGTCGGCCGCGTACACCAGCACCACGCAGGACGCGCCCAGCAGGCCGAGCCCTACCGTGAACATGCCGACCACGCCGCCGGTGCGAAAAGCGATCTTCATTGCTCTGTGCGAGAC
The DNA here is from genome assembly GCF_047200655.1 of Streptomyces sp. MS06. Taxonomy (NCBI): domain Bacteria; kingdom Bacillati; phylum Actinomycetota; class Actinomycetes; order Kitasatosporales; family Streptomycetaceae; genus Streptomyces; species Streptomyces sp. MS06. The sequence goes on along the minus strand of NZ_JBJZOJ010000006.1, from coordinate 19,183 downwards.
GGCGGTGAGATCCTTTTCCGGTTCGCCCTCCGCCGGGGTCGCTTCCCGGGCCGCCGCCGCGACGCGCACATTGCTGCGCACGGCCAGCCACATGCCGATATAGCCGGTGCCTGCGGAGAACGCCGCGCCGACCAGGAAGAACACTGATCGCCCGGCACGCTGGTTCCAGTCGTCCGCCGGCAGCAGCATGAGCAGGAAAAACACCACGATGGCGAATACGCCGAGCGTGCGCAGCTGCCGGGCCAGATAGGCGTTGGCGCCTTCCTGGACCGCCGACGCGATCTTTTTCATGCTGTCGGTGCCCTCGCCCGCCGCGAGCACCTGGCGGACCAGGACTGCCGCGACTGCCAGCGCGGCCAGGGCGACGACGCCGATGACCGAGACCAGGGCGCGGTTGCCGTCGGTGAGCACCGCGGCCGCGAAGGTTGTGGAGTGACCCAACTGTTCTGGGGTAGAAAGCCCCGCCATTCGTCCTCCTTGACGCTTGGGCTGAGCTCAAGATGTGGACGGATTGTAGGTACCGCCGCCTGATGAAAACAGGGCACGGTGAGCGGAAATGGCCTTCCCTCGCTCCTCAGCAAATGATCGCCGGGCGGCCACGGAACCCGAAAGCGCTAATGCTCCGAAACCATTGTCAGGTGATCCGGAAGCAGGAGAGGAGATCGTGAAGGAATTCACTACGGAGGAGCCGCGCAGATCACCGGACAGATGCACCGGATCTCCGACGGGTCGTGAATTGGTTCACGAAATGCACCGCACCTGCATCGCGGACCACTTCGATCACGTCCGACTGCATCACCCACTGTAGGCGCGGATACCCACATCGCACACGTCGGAGGCCGCACCGGAGTGGAGCCCCGCGCTGGGGCCTGCGGCCCGGCGGCAAGGACCGACCCCCACCTAGCACCGGCAGCGCTGCCGCCTCGGCCCGACCGGGTGCCCGCCGCAACAGGACCCGGACAGCTCACTGCGCGCGGGGTTGGATCCGCCCGAAAGACGGCAGGCCCGGGCGGGTGCGTCGGGCGGCGAGCCCGAGCGGTGCACCGGGCACGACGTGACCGATCTCCGTCGGGGAGGGGCTACCGGGCCGGCCGGCCCGGCCGGATCGCGACCGGCGGCAGACTGCCGTCGGCAGCGGAAGCGGGCGGCAGCCCGGAAGTCGATGCTCTCGGTACGCCCGATCAGGGGAGCGCGGCGCGTCGGACCGGTCCGACGGCGACCGGGTCAGGGCAGGGCGACCGCGGGTGGTGTGGTCGGCCAGGTCATCCGGATCAGACCGCCGTGCTCACCGGCGCTCACCTCGACGTCGTCGACGAGCCCGCTGATGACGGCCAGACCCATCTCGTCCTCCTCGGCCTCCGCCTCGGAGCCACCCGCCTGGGTGGCGCCCCGCTCGCCGGGGACCTGGTGCGGCGCCTCGTCGCCGACCTCGATGGAGAACTGCTTCTCCTCATCGATCAGCGACACCTTCACCGGTGCCGTGACACCGCTGATCTGGTGCAGTCCGACGGCACGCGTACAGGCCTCGCCGACGGCGAGCCGCACCTCGTCGAGGACGGCCTCGTCCACTCCCGCCCTGCGCGCCACCGCCGCCGCCACCAGCCGGGCGGTCCTGACATGCTCGGGCAGCGCGCTGAAGCGGAGTTCGACGGTGGCCATGCATCCCCCTGGGAGCTACGGGCGTGCGGTCGGGGGACCGGGCCGCGGCACAAGCCCGCGACACCCCGGTCCCCCGCGTGTTCAACTAGCCGGCCCGGGCAGACAACCCCGGGCCCGGTGGTCAGTCGGTGGCCGCCACCGCTTCGTCGACCGAGGTGTGAATCGGGAACACCTTGGTCAGACCGGTGATGCGGAAGATCTTCAGAATGCGCTCCTGGTTGCAGACCAGGCGGAGCGAACCCTCATGGGCACGCACCCTCTTCAGTCCGCCCACCAGCACGCCGAGCCCGGTGGAGTCGAGGAAGTCGACGCCCTCCATGTCGACGACGAGGTGAAAATTCCCGTCGTTGACCAGCTCGACCAGCTGCTCACGCAGCTTGGGCGCGGTATATACGTCGATTTCGCCACCGACCTCGACGACCGTACGATCGCCGACGGTACGGGTCGACAGGGACAGGTCCACGGATCCTCCAGCACCTTGCTATCGAGCGGTCGTCCCTCGGGACACCTCGGCTTACGTCCCCGGGACGGTTCGCCAGCCGCGATGGCATTCAATCACTTACCGGCGGGCGTGCACGACGCCTTGGCCCCATTGTCCGTCACGCCAGTGACACACTCGGTCCCGATGGCCAAGAATCACCGACCCGATCGGGCCCTGGCGGGGCCCACCGCCGGCCTGTCTCCAGACATGGTTCTGGACCGGCTCGCCTCGGGCCCGAGCCGCGCCTCGCGCATCACTCATACGGAGCACTTGCCCCCGCGCGCGGGTCGGCATGCCGCCTGGCCCGACCGGATCCGCGCCGAAGTGGTGGCCGCCGTCCAGTCGGCGGGCATCGACCACCCCTGGGCCCACCAGGCCCGGGTGGCCGAGCACGCCCTGGACGGCGAGTCGGTGGTCGTCGCCACAGGTACGGCGTCCGGGAAGTCGCTGGCCTACCTGGTGCCGGTGCTGTCGACGCTGCTCGACGGGGCCGAGGCGCCCAACGGCCGCGGTACGACCGCGCTCTACCTGGCCCCCACCAAAGCCCTCGCGGCAGACCAGTACCGCTCCGTGAGGGATCTCTCGGGCCCCCTCGGCACAGCCGTACGTCCGGCGGTCCACGACGGCGACACCCCGTTCGAGGAACGCGAGTGGATCCGGCAGTACGCCAACTACGTGCTGACCAACCCGGACATGCTGCACCGCGGCATCCTCCCGTCCCACCCCCGATGGTCCTCGTTCCTCAAGGCGCTCAGATTCGTCGTGATCGACGAGTGCCACACCTACCGGGGTGTCTTCGGCTCGCACGTCGCCCAGGTGCTGCGCCGGCTGCGGCGCCTGTGCGCCCGCTACGGCTCCTCCCCGGTCTTCCTGCTGGCCTCCGCCACCGCGGCGGAACCGGCCGTGGCCGCCGGCCGCCTCACCGGCCTCCCCATCGTCGAGGTCGCCGACGACGCCTCTCCTCGCGGGGAGCTCGTCTTCGCCCTCTGGGAGCCGCCGCTCACCGAACTGCACGGCGAGAAGGGCGCCCCGGTACGCCGCACCGCCACCGCCGAGACAGCGGACCTGCTCACCGACCTCACCGTGCAGGGTGTCCGTACGGTCGCCTTCGTGCGCTCCCGGCGCGGTGCCGAGCTGATCTCCGTCATCGCCCAGGAACGGCTCGCCGAGGTCGACCGGTCCTTGTCCCGGCGTGTCGCCGCCTACCGGGGCGGATACCTGCCGGAGGAGCGCCGCGCGCTGGAACGCGCCCTGTACTCCGGCGAGCTGCTGGGCCTGGCCGCGACGACCGCACTGGAACTCGGCGTCGACGTCTCCGGCCTGGACGCCGTCCTGATCGCCGGCTACCCCGGCACCCGGGCGTCGCTGTGGCAGCAGGCCGGCCGCGCGGGCCGCTCCGGGCAGGGTGCACTGGCCGTCCTGATCGCCCGCGACGACCCGCTGGACACCTTCCTCGTCCACCATCCGGAGGCCCTGTTCGACCAACCGGTGGAGTCGACCGTCCTCGACCCGGACAACCCCTACGTGCTGGCCCCGCATCTGTGCGCGGCCGCCGCCGAGATCCCGCTGACCGACGAGGACATGGAGCTGTTCGGTCCGGCCTGCGGGGAACTGCTCCCCCAGCTGGAGTCGGCGAAGCTGCTGCGCCGCCGTACCCGGGCCTGGCACTGGACTCGCCGCGAAAGGGCCGCCGACCTGACCGACATCCGCGGCGAGGGCGGCCGGCCGGTGCAGATCGTCGAGGCCGGGACGGGCCGCCTGCTCGGCACGGTCGACGCGGGAGCGGCCCACACCGCGGTCCACGAGGGCGCCGTCCACCTTCACCAGGGCCGCACCTACCAGGTGCGGTCACTGGACCTGGAGGACGGTGTCGCCCTGGTCGAGGAGGCGTCCCCGCCGTACTCGACCGTCGCCCGCGACACCACCGCCGTCTCCGTCCTGGAGACCGACATCGACCTCCCCTGGGGACGGGGCCGGCTGTGCTACGGATCGGTGGAGGTCACCAACCAGGTGGTCTCCTACCTCCGGCGGCGCCTCACCGGCGAGGTCCTCGGCGAGACCAAGCTCGATCTCCCTCCCCGCACACTGCGCACCCGCGCGGTGTGGTGGACCGTCACCGAGGACCAACTCGACGACGCCGGGATCTCCCCGGAGATCCTCGGCGGTGCCCTGCACGCCGCCGAGCACGCGTCCATCGGCATGCTGCCGCTGTTCGCCACCTGCGACCGCTGGGACATCGGCGGGGTGTCCGTCCCCCTGCATCCCGACACTCTGCTGCCGACCGTCTTCGTCTACGACGGCCACCCGGGTGGCGCCGGGTTCGCCGAGCGTGCCTTCCACACCGCCCGGTCCTGGCTGACCGCCACCCGCGAAGCCATCGCCTCCTGCGAGTGCGAGGCCGGCTGCCCTTCCTGCATCCAGTCCCCCAAATGCGGCAACGGCAACGACCCACTGCACAAGCGGGGTGCCGTCCGGCTGCTCACGGTGCTGCTGCGTGACGCTCCGGAGCAGCGGGCGGAGGCAGAGAGCCCTCCGCCGCCCCCGGACGGAAGCCCGGTAGGGCCGGATCCGGGAAGGGAAGCGGCAGAGGCGAGGATCCGGGCATCGGAGCCGAGACCGGATCAGGCTGCGAGGGAGGAGGCCGCAGGACGCGGTCCTGAGCCACCTCGGTCCCGGCAGGCCCCGCCCGGGATCTGACCTCCACGGCGAACGGTCCCCCGCCCGACGCGACCGTCACATCCGAGGTCTCTCCGACGAGCGCGCACCGCACCAGACGGGCCCGCTGCGCCCGGGCCGCGCGCTCCGCCCGGGCGCAGGCCGCCGTTGCACCCAGTGCCCAGTGATCCGCAGCGGCGAGGGCTGCGAGGTCGGCACCGCCGGCCGCGCGGTGCCGCACCACGACGACCTGTCCCAGAGCCAGCAGCGTGGCGAACACCACGCCGAGAACGGCGATCACTCCCACGCTCCACACGGTGGCGGATCCGCGGTCCGTCGCCCCGGCGTGGCCCAGGCGCCCGGGCGCGGCTGCGCGGGCAGCTCTGCCTGCGGCTCTGCGTACGGGGTTGCACCGCAGCGGGGCGTCGGCCGTGCGCCCTCCCGGACCGGCAACCGGGTGAGCCACCGCAAGAAAGGGCGAGCGGGCGGTCGTCGGTGCAACGACAGAAACGCGTCGACGAGCGGCCCTGCGGCCTGTCCCGCACGCATCACCCTTCATGAGCCCGCCCCCGCCGCTCCTGTCGTCTCCTCCGCGAGCGCCACAGCCTGTTCACGGATCCTGAGGGACAGGCCGTGCAGCAGCGGCGGATCGGCCACGACCACGACACGGACCTGGTCCCCTTCCCGGGTGACGGTCACGCGGGCCCCGCGCGGGGCGACCTCCCGGGCCGACCGGAGGACCGCGTCGACCGGGTCCTGCCGGGCCGCGGCCCGCGCCCCCGTCCGCGCCGCGTCCACACACCGGATCTGCGCGGACACCGCGAGCAGTCCCCACATCAGCCCCATCGCGAACAGCACCAGTACGGGCAGCACCACAGCCGTCTCCGCGGTCACGAACCCGCCGTCGCCTCCCCGCTCACGTCCGCGCACTCAGCGCTCGATTCACCAGGGCCTGCAGTGCCTCACCGACCGGCCCGCTCGTCACCACCTTGTAGAGCACCGCGGCGAACGCCACCGCCGCCACCAGCCCCATCGCGTACTCGGAGGTCACCATGCCCGCGTCGTACCGCGCACCGCACCCACGGGCCCGCTGCGGCCAGGGCATCCGGCGGGCCAGCAGCCGCAACCCCGCCCGTACCCGCACGCGTACGGTCCGGTGCATCCCCGTCCCCGACGTCCGCCCCGTCCTCGTCCTCGTCCTCACCGAGTCCGCTGCTTCCGCCGTCGGCGCGAGCCGCACCCGCCCCTCTGCCGCCGGCGCCTCCGCCAACCGGTGCTCGGCCGTCCGCTCCTCCGCCACCTGCCACTCCGTCACTTCGCGCCTCCTGTCCGTCGTTCCTTCACCCCGCGGCCCCGTCACGGGCCGCTTCCCGCATCCGTGCACCGTGACCGGTCGCTCCGTCACGGCTCATCCGTGGCCCCCCTTCTCGCCACTGGTCCCGCCCGCCTGCCACAGCCCCGTCGGGCCCCTCACCCCGTCACCGGCCGCCCCCTCCCCACACCCCGGTCGCGAGTCCGAGCACCACGGGCAGGACGCCGAGCGCGATGAACGCCGGCAGGAAGCAGAGCCCCACCGGAGCGGTGATCGCGACGGCTGCCCGGCGTGCACGCTCGGTCGCCGCGCGGGTCCATCCGGCACGGGCGTCCGCGGCGATCCGTGCGACCGGTACCGCTGCCGGCAGACCGGTCGTCTCGGCCCTTTCCAGCAGTCGCGCGAGAGGACGCGCACCGGGCAGCGCGGCGAGCCTCCGCCACGCGCCGCGTGCCTCTCCGCCGAGCCGTACCTCGGCGGCGCCGCGCGCCAGCGCTCCGCCGACCGGACCGCCGAGCGCCTCGCCGACAGCCTGAGCGGCAACCACCGGTCCCGCGCCGGCGGCGATGCAGGCGGCCAGCAGATCGGCGGCCAGCGGGAGCTGTCGGGCGGCGGCATCGGCCTCGGCCGTGGATCGGCGGCCGGCCTGCCGCGGGGGCAACCGCACCAGGACCACGGCGCCCAGCACTCCGACGGCCATGCCGGCGACACCACCTACCAGCACCCAACCGGCGCCCACCGCGCCGAGCGGTGGCAACCATCGCCGCGCCTTGTCTCCGATTCGGAGGCGAGGGGTCTGGCAGGCCGTCTCCCGGGCCATCAACCCGGCGAGGCGCCGCTGCACCCTGCGCCTGGTGCGCACGGCGGCCAGCCGCCGTGCTCCCAGCCAGCCCAGTGCCGGCAGCATCCCCAGCACCGCCTCCCACCCGTGGACGCCGTCGCCGCTCATACCGCCTCCCCGGTGCTCACCCGGCCGCGGCCGCTCCGCCCGTTCATGCCACCCGGCTCCGCTCCTCGTACGATCGAGCGCGCCCACCACAGCCCTGCTCCCTCCAACAGGCCGCCGACCAGTGCGGAGCCGAGCCCCGCCGGGGTGTGCAGCAGGACGTGTAGGGGGTCGGCACCGAGTGCGGTACCGAGAAGCAGGCCCAGCACCGGCAGCCCGGCGAGCATCAGCGCTGTGGCGCGGGCGCCGGCCAACTGGGCGCGCAGGTCGACCCGCTGATCCCGTTCGGCGCGCAGCGCTGCTTCCAGCCGGTCGAGACCTGTCGCGAGACCGGCTCCCCGGTCCACGGCGACTCCCCAGCAGGCGGCGAGGCCGAGCAGTCCCTCGGCGCCGGGTTGCCGCGCTGCGGCCGCAAGTGCTCCGGGCACGTCCCCGCCGAAACGCACCGCCGCGAGCACGGCCGCCTGCGCGTCGCCCAGTCCGTCGGAGCACTGGGCTGCGTACGGCAGCGCTTCCCCGGGCTGGCGCCCCGCGCGCACCTCTCCCGCAAGCGAGGCGCACAGGGCGATCACCGCGTCCCCGCGGCGTTCCCTCGCACCTCGTGCCTCCGCAGCCCGGCGCTCCCGACGCAGCAGGGGCACCCCGGCCGCACCCACGACGGCGGGCAGCACCGAGGCTCCGAGCACGGCGAGCCCCAGCCCGACGACCGCCGACCACCACTCGGGGCGCCACCGCCGGCAGAGGCACCGCGCCTCGTCGGTCAGTCGCCTCCAGGACGGCGGCCCGGTGGTGACCGTTCCTCCGCCGGCGAGCAGCAGCCGCGCCCGCCGGGCGCCGAAGTGGCCGCCGCCGAGCAGCCAGGCAGCCGCTCCGAGGCAGGCCAGGGCCGCAACCCAGGGCGTCCACCCCGCTGCGTTCACCGTTCCCGGCATGTCGTCCTCACCTCGCCTCTCGGTGTGTTCACGTGCTGCGTCGGCTCGCTCCGCCGCGCGGCTGTCCGCCCGGCTTCCGGGCTGTCAGCGGGCCGGTCGGGTCCTCGTAGCCGCACCGGTTTCCCGGGACGTGGCGCACTCGGCGCCCCCGCACCGCCCTCGTGCCGCCCGGGGTCGCCGAACGGCTCGCCCAGGAGCCTCCGGAGTCGCTCCCAGCCGCGTTCACGGGTGAACTCGGCCTCTCCCCAGCGCAGCGCCGGAACGGTCCTGACCAGCCCGGACGAGTCCCGTTCCAGGACATGCACCTCGGCGATGCGACGCTGCCCGGTGCGCTCGCGCACCAGGTGCAGCACCACCGACAGGGCAGCCGCCACCTGGCTGTGCAGTGCGGCCCGATCGAGGCCGGCGGCGGTGCCGAGGGCTTCCAGCCGAGCAGGTACGTCCGCGGCGGCGTTGGCGTGGACCGTGCCGCAGCCGCCTTCGTGGCCGGTGTTGAGTGCCGCCAGCAGATGTACGACCTCCGGTCCTCGGACTTCGCCGACGACCAGCCGATCGGGCCTCATCCGCAGCGCCTGCCGGACCAGGTCCTCCAGCGTGACGAGTCCGGCGCCCTCCTGATTGGCGGGTCTGGTCTCCAGGCGGACGACGTGCGGATGGTCGGGGCGCAGTTCCGCCGAGTCCTCGGCGAGCACGATCCGTTCCCCCGGCCCGACCAGCCCCAGCAGGGCACTGAGGAGTGTCGTCTTTCCGCTGCCGGTCCCGCCGCTGATCAGGAAGGAGAGCCGGGCTGTGAGCAGCGCCCGCAGGATGCGGTCGCCGTCCGGCGGCACGGTGCCCGCCGTGACCAGCTCGCCGAGTGTGAATGCGCGGGGCCGGACCACGCGCAGCGAGAGACAGGTGCAGCCGACGGCGACCGGGGGCAGGACCGCGTGCAGCCGGGTTCCGTCGGGCAGTCTGGCGTCGGCCCAGGGCCGGGCGTCGTCGAGTCGGCGTCCGGCGACCGCCGCCAACCGCTGGGCGAGGCGCCTTACGGCCGCGGCGTCCGGGAAGGAGACCGTGGTCAGTTGGAGTCCGCCACCGCGGTCGACCCACACCCTGTCCGGTGCGGTGACCAGGACGTCGGTCACCGAGGGATCGGTGAGCAGGTGTTCCAGCGGGCCGCTGCCGACCAGTTCGGAGCGGAGGCGTCCGGCCGCGCCGAGGATCTCGGCGTCCCCGAGCACCCGGCCCTGTTCGCGCAGTGCCTGGGCCACACGCGCGGGTGTCGGTTCGGCTCCGCTCTCGGCGAGTCGGCGCCGGACCTTGTCGAGCAGTTCCGGCTCGAGTGCCTGTGCGGGGCTGCTCATGCCGGGCCCGCCTCGACCAGGGCCCGCTCCCAGAAGTCCTTGCAGAACCGGGCGAGCGGTCCGCGCGGTGCCGCCCCCGGTGGGGTCCTGCCGTCGCGGGGGCGCAGCAGCGCGGAATCCGCGGGCACCGCTCCGGCCAGCGGCAACCTCAGCAGCCGGGCCACTTCGCGGTCGTCGAGTCCTGGCGCGTACGGGCCGCGGACCGCCACCCGCAGATCGCGCAGCACCATGCAGACGGCGGAGGCGATACGCCCGGACGCCGCGACGGCGCGCAACTCGGCGGGTACCACCAGGAGCCCCAGGTCGAGCTGGGTGAGGACCTCGGCGACGCCGTCGTCGATGCGGCGCGGCAGATCGACGACGACCGTGCCGCCGCGGCGCCGGGCCGCGGCGAGCACCGCACGGACGGCCTGCGGCGGGACGGCGACGCAGTCGCCGCGGTCCCAGCTGAGCACACGCAGCGAGTGCAACTCGGGCAGCGACTCCTCCAGGGCGCCTCCGCCCACCCGTCCGCGGGAGGCCGCGAAAGCGGGCCAGCGCAGGCCTTCGGCGGTCTCGCCGCCGAGGAGTACGTCGAGTCCGCCGCCCAGCGGGTCCGCGTCCACGAGCAGGGTGCGCAGGCCTTCGCGGGCGGAGGTGACGGCCAGCGCGCAGGCGAGCGTGGAGGCACCGGCACCGCCGCGGCCGCCGACGACGCCGACGGTGAGTGCGGGGCGCCCGACCCCTTCGGCGACGTCGGCGATGCGGTCCACGAGCCACTGCTCGCCGTCCGGCAGCATCAGCACGTGGTCGGCCCCGATCTCGACGGCTCGCCTCCACACCCCTGGGTCGTCCTGGTCGCGGCCGACCAGCACCACTCCGCGCCGCTGCCCGGCCCCTCGGAGGCGCCGGGCGGCGTCGTCGCCGACCAGGACGAGCGGCGCGGCCTCCCAACTGCCCCGCCGTTCGGGCAGCCCGTGGTGAACCTCGGGTGTGGCCCCGGCCGCCGCGCAGAGGCGCAGGAGGTCGTCGAGCAGTTCGGCGTCCTCGGTGACGATGAGCGGCCGGCCCTGCCGTCCTGACGCGGCGGGCGGCGGGTCGTGCGTGACGGTTCCGGACACGGTAGGTTTCCCCCTTCGCTGCGAGTCGCGTGGTCCTCTTCGGCCCCGCGTTTCCCGAACATGTGAAGAACCGGGAACCGGTCCTCCTCGGAACGGCCGACGAAAACCGGCCATATGCGTCCGGCAATCGGAAGGCGGCCGTGAAGTCGCCGCTAGCGGGACGCGTTGGAATCACGGTGCAACGGCTGCGGAAAACATGTGGATCTTGGTCAAAAACTGTGGACGACTCAGCGGCTGTGAATATCGCCATCACCCATACCGGTGACTTGCGTACGAGCGGGCGTACGACTTCACCAGAGCACCCCAATAGCTACACAAAGTGACAAGGCATGCCCATGACAGCACGGATGATCGAATCACCGGTCGGGCACAGCCAAGACACAGGAAGCGGAGAAACCCACCCGGACATGCGACGACCCCCGCCGGGGGGGAGAGCGGGGGTCGTCTCCACGGCCGACTCGGGGGGGGAGGAGTCGGACCGGGTTAGCACGGTCGCGAACGATCCGTGACTTCCATGGTGTACCCGAGAGGCTTCTCAGGCAAACCCGCACGCCCCACCTTACGCCGAATGGGCTGCGCCTATGCTCGGGGTCGTGGAAAACCACTCGTTGCCCCGCACCGCGGCCTTCTTTGACCTGGACAAGACGGTCATTGCGAAGTCGAGCACGCTCACCTTCAGCAAGTCGTTCTACCAGGGCGGGCTGATCAGCCGCAGGGCCGTCCTGCGCACCGCCTACGCCCAGTTCGTCTTCCTGGCGGGCGGAGCCGACCACGACCAGATGGAGCGCATGCGCGCATACCTGTCCGCACTGTGCCGCGGCTGGAACGTGGAGCAGGTGAAGGAGATCGTCGCCGAAACCCTGCACGACCTGATCGACCCGATCATCTACGACGAGGCCGCCTCCCTCATCGAGGAACACCACACCGCCGGCCGGGACGTGGTGATCGTGTCCACCTCGGGTGCCGAAGTGGTCGAGCCGATCGGCGAACTCCTCGGCGCCGACCGGGTCGTGGCCACCCGCATGGTTGTGGGCGACGACGGCTGCTTCACCGGCGAGGTGGAGTACTACGCCTACGGCCCCACCAAGGCCGAAGCCGTCAAGGAACTGGCCGCCTCCGAGGGCTATGACCTCGCCCGGTGCTACGCCTACAGCGACTCCGTGACCGACGTGCCGATGCTGGAGTCGGTCGGCCACCCGCACGCCGTCAACCCCGACCGCGCGCTGCGCCGCGAGGCGGTCGCCCGGAACTGGCCGATCCTCGACTTCCACCGCCCGGTCCGCCTCAAGCGGCGAATCCGCTCCCTGTCCGTACCGCCGCGCCCGGCCCTGGTCGCGGCGGCCGCCATAGGGGCCGCGGCAGCCACGGCCGGCCTGGTCTGGTACGCCAGCCGGCGCCGCACGGCGGCGGCCTGACCCGTCGCGCAGCGACCGCCGCGGCAGGGCGCCGAAAGCCCGATTCACAGCCCTTTACTCCCAAAAGTAAAGAAACACAGGCGAGGCTTCCGCTCACCGGTGCACCGGAGTAGAAAGGAAGCAACGGCCCGCGAGACCGAAGGACATCCGAAAGGATCACCTTGATCACGCATTTCGGCCCCACGGACCGCGCATGGACATCGGGCACCCACGCGACGTCGACCCGTCGATTACGGGCCAGCCGCACCAGGTACGGGCGAAGCTCCCGACCTGATGGGCAACATATCGAGGACGCCTGGTAACCCGGTGCGCATGCCAGCGGCGGTACGAGGACTCGTACCGCCGCACCACTCTGCCCGCGTCACACGGACGCGCCCCTCGGCGCCGCCCCCTACCTCCTCAACGCAGCCGGCTCGGCACGGTGCGCCGGAACCCGCAGCCAGGGGGCACCTCACCCCAACCCGGCCGTGGACCACGCCTGCCGCACTGCGGAGGCCCCCCTCAGACCCCTCGGCCGCCGCACAGAGCGCGGGGCATTCGTTCCCGCGCGCCGCGCGGCCGTTCGCGGCGCACGGCAGTTCGCTCGCGCCGCGCCGCCGGTCAGGCCGCCCCTCGCTGCAGAGCCTCGCAGACCGCGGTCGACTCCCGAGCGCCCAGCTCGACCGCACGACCGCAGTGCGCGATCCAGGCCGCCACTCCGTCGGGAGTGCCGGACACGTAGCCCTCGAGGGCGGCGAGGTAGGCGGCACGGCCCAGTTCGGCGTGGCCGACCTCGGCCGGGCAGACCGATTTCGGGTCGAGCCCGCTGCCGACCAGGACGACGCGCTCGGCCGTGCGGGCGACGAGGCCGTTGTGCGAGGTGAAGGGTCGCAGGGCGAGCAGCTCGCCGTGGACGACCGCGGCGGCGACCAGGGCGGGGGCCGAACTGCCCGCGATGATCAGCTCGGACAGTCCCTCCAGCCGGCCGGAGACCTCGGCGGCCGGCGGCAGCGGCAGTTCGACCAGCGGCTCGTCGACGCGCTCGCCGTCCTGGCGCGGGCGCCCGACCTCGTCGCCCGGGATCGCCGCCGCGACCAGGTGCAGCCGGGCCAGCACCCGCAACGGCGACTGCCGCCAGACGGAGAGCAGCTGCCCCGCCTCCGCGGTCAGCCGAAGCGCGGCACCCACCACCCGAGCGTCTTCGTCACCCCCGAAGTCGGTACGCCGGCGCACCTCCTCCAGCGCCCAGTCGGCGCCGGACAGCGCCGCCGAGCCGCGCGCACCGCGCAGCGCCGCCTCGGAGGTGATCTCGTTGCTGCGGCGCCGCATGATCCGGTGGCCGTAGACCCGGTCCACGGCCCTGCGCACGGACTCCACGGAATCGGCCACGCCGGGCAACGAGCCCAGGGCCGCGAGCGGATCGGCGGTCCCGCCTGTCGTACTCATGGGTACGACCCTACGCACCCGGGGGCGGCACTCCACGAAGGAGTGGTCTTCTTCACGCATTCGCACACACAGAGCTATTACTTCACTACTCTTGGTGAACATGAAAATTGCTTTCGTCGGGAAGGGCGGCAGCGGCAAGACCACCCTGTCCTCCCTGTTCATCCGTCACCTCGCGATGTCCGGAGCGCCCGTCGTCGCCGTCGACGCCGACATCAACCAGCATCTGGCGGCAGCTCTCGGCCTGGACGAGGCGGAGGCCGCGGAACTGCCGGCCATGGGTGAGCGGCTGCCGCTGATCAAGGACTACCTGCGCGGCTCCAACCCGCGCATCGTCTCCGCCGAGACCATGATCAAGACAACACCGCCCGGCGAAGGCTCACGGCTGCTGCGGGTGCGGGAGAACAACCCCGTCTACGACGCCTGCGCCCGTCCGGTGGAACTCGACGGCGGCGCGGCGCGTTTGATGGTCACCGGGCCGTTCACCGACGCCGACCTCGGGGTCGCCTGCTACCACTCCAAGACCGGTGCGGTGGAGCTGTGCCTGAACCACCTGGTGGACGGCCGCGACGAGTACGTCGTGGTCGACATGACCGCGGGTTCGGACTCCTTCGCGTCCGGCATGTTCACCCGTTTCGACGTCACGTTCCTCGTCGCCGAACCGACCAGGAAGGGGGTGTCCGTCTACCGCCAGTACAGGGAGTACGCACGCGACTTCGGCGTCGCCCTGAACGTCGTCGGCAACAAGGTGCAGGGCCAGGACGACCTCGACTTCCTCCGCACCGAGGTCGGGGACGACCTACTGGTGGCGTTCGGGCACTCGGACTGGGTGCGGGCCATGGAGAAGGGGCGTCCTCCCCGGTTCGACCTCCTGGAGGAGACCAACCGGGAAGCCCTGGACCGGCTGCAGAAGGCGGTCGACACGGCGTACGAGCGGCGCGACTGGGAGCGCTACACCCGCCAGATGGTTCACTTCCACCTGAAGAACGCCCGAGCCTGGGGCAACGAGCGGACCGGGGCCGACCTGGCCGCGCAGGTCGACCCCGGCTATGTACTGGGCGAGAGCGTCACCGTCCCGGCGTGACTCCGCCACGACAGGCTGCCGCGTGACGCCGCCTTCCGGTGGCGCCGCCTACCTGCCGGCCGCCGGCGCCCCGGGCACCCCCTTCGGGGCCGGGGCGGGGCGGGCGGAGAGGAAGGAAGCCCAGCCCTGCTCGGGCGCCTGGCCGACGTTCAGCGTGCGCAGCTTGGCGAGTACCGCCGGGTCCTGCGCGTCCAGCCAGTCGGCGAGCTGCCGGAAGGAGACACAGCGCACGTCGGGCTTGTTGCACACGGTCTTGACGACGCTTTCGACGGCACGCATATAGGTGCCGCCGTTCCACGACTCGAAGTGGTTGCCCATGATCAGCGGCGCCCGGTTGCCGTCGTAGGCCCGGTGGAAGCCCTTCAGCAGGCCGTTCCGCATCTGGTTGCCCCAGAAGTCGTACATGGCAGGGTCGCCCTGGGTCTTCTTGCCGGACTGGTTCACCATGAAGTTGTAGTCCATGGTGAGTTGCTCGAAGGAATGCCCGGGGAAGGGGACGAGCTGCATGGACAGGTCCCACAGGCCGTGCTTCTTGCCCGGCCAGACCTGCTGGTTCACACCACTGCTGTCATAGCGGAAACCGAGCTGCTGGGCCGCCTTCATGAAGTTCTCCTGACCCTCCAGGCAGGGGGTCCGGCCGCCGATGAGCTCCTTGTCGTAGTCGAACGGCAGCGGCGCCGCCTTACGGGTCCCGGCGTTCGTCTTCCAGGTCTTCACGAACTGCTTGGCCTGGGCGATCTCGTCCTTCCACTCCGCCACGGACCACTGCCCCACTCCTCCGTTCTTGCCGCAGAAGTGCCCGTTGAAATGGGTGCCGATCTCGTTGCCCTCCTGCCAGGCCAGCCTCATCTGCTTGACGGTGTCGGCAATGCCCTGCAGGTCGTTGAAACCGATGTCGGAGCGGCCCGGCGAGTGCTGCGGGGGGTGGTAGAGGTCCCGCTTGTCCGACGGCAACATGTACACGCCGCTGAGGAAGTACGTCATCGTGGCGTGGTTCTCCTTGGAGACCTTGCGGAAGTGGGAGAACAGCTTCTGGCTGTCCTCGCCGGCGCCGTCCCAGGAGAACACGACGAACTGCGGCGGTTTCTGACCGGGCTTGAGCCGCTCCGGCTGGAGCAGGTGCGGCTGGGCGCCGGTGTAGGCGGTCGATCCGTCACCGATCAGCCGTACGGCGCTCTTGGGTGCGGGGGCCCGTCTCCCCTCCTGCGGCCCCTGTGCGCCTCCGTCGGAAGCACGCGAACCGCCGGTTCCCGTCGCACAGCCGGCCAGCGACGCGGCAACGGCCGCGGCCAGCACGGCACCAGCGGTGATCCTTGCGGTGGCGGCCATGTTCCGCCCACCTTCTTCCTTCTCTCGAGGTCAACGCGAAGACGGCGCCTGTCGGTGACATGCCGAGCCGACAGCGGCCGCCAACGTCGCACGGACCGGAGAAGGAATTAGTACGACAAGCCGATCAAATACTCGCTTCACGCAAGAGAGTGATCTACTGACCCATTCGCACGGAAAACCAAGACACGCCCTTTACTCTGCATTACGATCTGTTTACCGATTGTTGATTCATCCCGCCGCTGTACGCCGTGACTCACGGCCGCGATCCGCCCCCGCCATCGACGGGGGTCCCCCCTACCGCGACCGCGCCGCCCCGGAGGAGACGGGAACCATGTCAGCCTGCGTCCCCACCCGAAAGTCCCACCCGCCCAAGGCGCATCGCGCCCATCCACCGCACAGCCCGCCACCAAGGCGGCGCCCCCTCCGTGTCGCGGGGGCCGACGTGTCCGCCTCGATCACCGTCTTCCTGATCGCACTGCCACTGTCACTGGGTATCGCCCTCGCCACCGGCGCACCCCTGCAGGCCGGCCTTGTCGCCGCCGCCGTCGGCGGACTCGTCGCCGGCCGGCTCGGCGGCTGCCCGCTGCAGGTCAGCGGGCCCGCAGCGGGTCTGACCGTGGTCACCGCCGATCTCATCCACCGCTACGGCTGGCGCACCACCTGCGCCATCACCGCGCTGGCCGGGCTCGCCCAGCTCGGCCTCGGTTGCCTGCGCGTGGCCCGCACCGCCCTCGCCGTCAGCCCGGCCGTGGTGCACGGCATGCTCGCGGGCATCGGTGTCACCATCGCCGTCGCCCAGGTACACGTCGTACTGGGCGGCAGCCCGCAGAGTTCGGTCCTGGCCAATCTACGTGCGCTGCCCGCGCAGTTGGCCCATCTGCACCCCGGCGCACTGGCCGTCAGCAGCCTGACGCTGGCCCTGCTGGTTCTCTGGCCGAGACTGCCCGGGCGAGCCGGGCGGGTGCTCCGCAGGGTGCCCACCCCGCTCGTCGCCGTCGCAGCCGCCACGGCGACCGCGGCGCTGACCGGCCTGACCCTCCCCATGGTCGATCTGCCCTCCTGGAGCAGTCACGCTCTCGCCGGGCTCCCCGAAGGGCCGGCGCTCGGCCTGGTCGCCGCCGTACTGACCACCACTCTGGTGTGCAGCGTGCAGTCGCTGCTCGGAGCGATCGCCGTGGACAAGCTGGTCGCCGCCCGGCCCGGCCCGGCCGCCCGAGTACCCCGCACCCACCTGGACCGCGAACTGCTGGGTCAGGGCGCCGCCAACGTGGTCTCGGGGGCACTCGGCGGGCTGCCGGTCGCGGGCGTGGCCGTACGGAGCACGGCAAACGTGAACGCGGGTGCCGTCAGCCGGAACTCCACGATGCTGCACGGCGTTCTCGTAGTGGTGGCCGCGCTGTTGATGGTCCCGATCCTGGAGTTCATCCCGCTCGCCTCGCTTGCCGCCCTGGTCATGGCCGTCGGTATCCGGATGGTGTCCCTCCACCACATCCGGACGGTGACCCGCCACCGCGAAGTACCGGTGTACGCCGTCACCACACTCGGCGTGGTGTTCCTGGGCGTCCTCCAGGGCGTGGCGCTGGGGGTGGCCGCCGCCGTCGCCGTGGCACTGCACCGCCTCACCCGCACCCGCATCACGCACGACCAGCAGGAAGGAGTCCACCACATCCATGTCAGAGGCCAGCTGACGTTCCTGGCGGTGCCGAGGCTCAGCCGTACGCTGCATCTTGTACCCCAAGGGACCCCCGCCGTGGTCAAGCTGCACGGATCCTTCATGGACCACGCGGCCTACGAGGCACTGCTGGACTGGCAGCGGACACACACCGCGCAAGGCGGCTCCGTGGAACTGACGGGCCGTCGTACCGGAGTCCGGATCGCCGAGCCGGGCAGCGCCGCCGAAGGTCATCACGCGGACGTCCCGGTGGAGAGCGAGGGCCTCACCGACCGCGCTTCCAGGGGCGCCGCGTCCAGCGCCGCCCACGACGCCGATTGCCACTGCCGCCCCTGGACCGCGTGGCGCAACCACCAGTGCGCGGTCACTCCCGCGACGACCGCAGCGCAAGGCCCCTCCGGGCACCCGGCGCCCCGGCCCCTCGGCCGTGCCTCCGGCAGGCCGGTCGGCCCATCGGCCGAAGGACCGCCTGATCGCGCGGCGGGCCACCCGAGTCAGGAAGTACGCGACACACAGGAGGTACTCGACGAGCAGACCGGTCAAGCATCGGACGAGTCCGCCACCCGCCCCTCGGACAGACCCGTCGAACGAGTCTCGGACCAGGCCGCCCCCCATCCCCCCATTCGAGCCACCGTCCGCCCGGCCGGCCACACGGCCGTACGCCCGCGGGCATCCACCGCCCACCCCACGCCGCACCCCACCAACCACCCCCCTGTGAGACCGGCCAACCGAACCGCAACCCGTCGGTACGATCACCCGACCGGGCACCCGACCGGGCAGCCGTCCCCCGTGCCGGCCGGCACGGCCGGCGCATCTCCCCGAAAGCCCGGCGGTCGGCAGTTGGCCCGTGGCATCAGCGCCTTCCAGCGCAACACCGCACCATGGGTGCGGGGCGAACTGGAGCGGCTGGCCAGAGAGGGGCAGCAGCCCACGCAGCTCTTCCTCACCTGCGCCGACTCACGCGTGGTCACCTCGATGATCACCTCCAGCGGTCCGGGTGACCTGTTCGTGGTGCGCAACGTGGGCAACCTCGTGCCGCCGCCCGGCCGTGAGCGCGGAGACGACTCGGTGGCGGCCGCGATCGAGTACGCCGTGGAGGTGCTGGGGGTCCGGTCCATCACCGTGTGCGGACACTCCGGGTGCGGGGCCATGCAGGCGCTCCTCGGTTCGGCGCCTGCGGACGGGCAAACGCCGCTCGGCCGGTGGTTGCGGCACGGGCAGCCGAGCCTGGAGCGGTTGGCCGATGCGAGCGGCCCGCCGGCCGGTCTGGCCGAGCGCGGGACGGCCGACAGGGTCGAGCAGCTCTGCCTGAGCAACGTGGTCCAGCAGTTGGAGCACCTGCGCGCCCACCCGTCGGTGGCGCGCGCGCTGCGGAGCGGAGCGCTGGAGCTGCACGGGATGTACTTCCATGTCGGCGAAGCCCAGGCCTACCTGCTCACCGAGGAGGAGGGACGAGAGGTGTTCGGCCACGTGTGCGAGGCGGATCTGACGGCCTGAGGATCTCGGGATCGGGAATCCGTCCTGGGAGGCAGCCGTGGCCGCCTCCCAGGACGGCTGGGCCGTGAAGCGCCTGACCTCGGATGCAGCGGAATGCAGCGGACGAACTCCGCCGCACCACAACACATGGGTGCGGACGTCCCGGGCTTCCCCGGGCGGGCCGGTCCGCGGGCGGCCGCGGACACGACAGGCGACACCAACAGGTCTAAACCAATTTCCCGTCGGCTCTTGTCACCGGCCCCTCAGGTCTGATGAGCTGTGGTCTGGGACACAACGGACACCCCGGGAAAGGGAGATGTCGTGAGTAACGAGAGCCTGGCCAACCTCCTGAAG